>JANOAP010000001.1:0-4569 GCA_031411175.1 Rhodoferax sp.
TGCGCCAGGTTCTGCCGCCGTGGATGCCGTCCATCGGTCTTGAAGGTGGGCGCATCAATATCGTGCCGGTTGATTTCGTTGTCAATGCCCTTGACTACATCAGCCATGGCAAGGCGGTGACCAAGGGCAAATGTTTTCATCTGGTGGACCCTGCTGGCTATCGTGTGGGCGATGTTCTGGATATCTTCAGCAAGGCAGCGCATGCGCCCAAGATGAATCTGTTCGTCAATGCGGCCTTGCTCGGGTTCATTCCCAAGAGTGTCAAGAAAGGTCTGATGGCGCTCGCGCCGGTGCGCCGTGTTTATCGTGCGGTCGTTAAGGACCTTGGCGTGCCCGAGGACATGCTGACGTTTGTCAACTACCCGACCCGGTTTGACCGCCGCGAGACGGATGCGGCCTTGAAAGGCAGTGGCATTGAGGTGCCCAACCTGAACGACTACGCCTGGCGCTTGTGGGATTATTGGGAGCGTCACCTGGATCCTGCCTTGTTTGTTGATCGCAGCCTGCGGGGCACGGTGGGTGGCAAAGTGGTGCTGGTGACGGGTGGGTCGTCAGGCATCGGGCTGTCTGCGGCCTGCAAGTTTGCCGAAGCGGGGGCCGTCACCATTATTTGCGCTCGAGGGGAAGACAAGCTGGCTGAGGCGAAGCAGGTCATCCTGCACGCGGCTGGCAAAGACGCCCAGGTATTTACGTATTCAGTGGATATTGCCGACCAGGCCAGTTGCGCCGAATTTGTGAAAACGCTGGAAGAGGTGCACGGCGGGGTTGATTTTCTGATCAACAACGCGGGCCGCTCCATCCGGCGCGCGATCGAAGCCAGCTACGACCGCTTTCACGATTTTGAACGCACGATGCAGCTCAACTACTTTGGCTCCTTGCGCGTCACCATGGGCTTGCTGCCGGGCATGGTCGCCAAGAAAAAGGGACACATCGTCAACCTCAGTTCGATCAGCGTGCTGGTCAATGCGCCACGTTTCTCAGCTTATGTGGCCTCCAAAGCCGCGCTGGACGCGTGGACCGGTTGCGCCGCCAGCGAATACGCGGACCAGGGCATTACCTTTACGACAGTCAATATGCCGCTGGTGCGCACACCGATGACGGCACCCACCAAAATCTACGACAGCATGCCCCTGCTGAAGCCCGAAGAAGCGGCTGACATGATCATTCATGCCTGCGTTGACAAGCCGGTGCGCGTGGCAACCCGTCTGGGTACCACGGTTGCGTTGCTGCACGCCACCGTGCCTCGCATTACCCAGATTCTGATGAACACGACCTTCAGGATGTTTCCGGACAGTGCCGCAGCCAAAGGCGAAAAGAGCGCCAAGCCGACGCTGTCGCCTGAGGCCATAGCGATGTCTGAAATGATGCGGGGAATTCATTTCTGACCCGAATCGCAGTTCACCTTGATCGCAAAAATAGGAGCCCCGGCAGGGGTTCCTATTTTTTTGGGACCAAAGTGACCATGGGATAATCATGGCAAATGATGCAGGTTGTTTGCATGCTGTTGTTTTGTCAGGGAATTCAATGATCCTCGTTACCGGTGGCGCTGGTTTTATAGGCTCGAACTTTGTGCTGGACTGGCTGGCGCAGTCTTCCGAGGCTGTTCTCAATGTGGACAAGTTAACCTATGCGGGCAACCTGGAAAATCTTGCATCGCTGCAAGGCAACCCGGGCCACCTGTTTGTGCAGGGCGATATTGGCGACACTGCGTTGATCGACAGCCTGCTGGCAACGCATCAGCCCCGCGCGGTTGTCAACTTTGCTGCCGAATCGCATGTGGACCGCTCGATTCACGGCCCGGAAGACTTCATTCAAACCAACATCATGGGCAGCTTCCGGCTGCTTGAAGCCGTGCGCACCTACTGGGGCGGATTGGCGGGGGAAGCCAAACAGGGGTTTCGCTTCCTGCATGTGTCCACCGATGAGGTGTATGGCTCGCTGGCCAAAGAGGACCCGGCATTCTCAGAAACCAACCGATACGAGCCCAACAGCCCCTACTCAGCCAGCAAAGCCGCCAGCGACCACTTGGTGCGCGCCTATCACCACACCTATGGTCTGCCCGTACTGACCACCAATTGCAGCAATAACTATGGTCCTTACCACTTCCCTGAAAAGCTCATTCCTTTGATGATTGTCAATGCGCTGGCGGGCAAACCACTGCCCGTGTACGGCGACGGCATGCAGGTGCGCGACTGGTTGTACGTGAAGGACCACTGCAGTGCCATTAGGAGCGTGCTGGCGGCAGGCCGTGTGGGCGAGGTCTACAACGTGGGGGGCTGGAACGAAAAGCCCAACATCGACATCGTAAATACGGTGTGCGCCTTGCTCGACGAGTTGCGGCCCAAAACGGCTGGCAACAGCTACCGCGAGCAAATCGCCTATGTCACTGACCGACCCGGTCACGATCGCCGCTATGCGATTGATGCCAGCAAGATCGAGCGTGAACTGGGCTGGAAACCCACCGAGACTTTCGAAACCGGCATTCGCAAGACCGTGCAGTGGTACCTGGACAATGAGGCTTGGGTGACGCATGTGCAATCCGGCGCTTACCGTGATTGGGTGCAGACCAACTATGCGGGTCGTGATGATTGAGGCCGGTATCTCTCCCACTTGCTTCAGTAGTCATCCATGAAAATTCTTCTTTTCGGCAAAGGCGGTCAGGTCGGCTGGGAGTTGCAGCGCAGCCTGGCCCCACTGGGTGAGCTGGTTGCATTGGACTTTGACAGTACCGATTTCTGCGGAGACTTCACCAACCTGGCCGGGCTGGCTGAAACCATAGGTGCCATCAAGCCCGATGTCATCGTCAATTCGGGTGCCCACACTGCAGTCGACAAGGCAGAGGGCGAGCCGGAGCTGGTTCGCACGATTAACGCGCTGGCGCCTGGGGCACTGGCCACAGCGGCGGCCGGTATCGGTGCCTGGCTGGTTCACTATTCCACTGACTATGTTTTTGACGGCAGTGAATCAATACCCTGGCTTGAAACCGATACACCGGCACCCTTGAGCGTGTATGGGCGCACCAAGCTCGAGGGTGAACAGCTTATTCAGGCCAGCGGCTGCAAGCACCTCATTTTCAGAACTAGCTGGGTCTATGCGGTGCGCGGCGGCAACTTTGCCAAAACCATGCTCAAGCTGGCGCAGGAGCGCGAGGTCTTGCGGGTCATTGATGACCAGATTGGCGCGCCCACCAGCGCCGAGCTGCTGGCTGATGTGACCGCTCATGCGATACGGCAGGCACGTGTGCCATCGGCGAGTGGCTCGGCAAGCCTGTCCGGCGTGTATCACCTGGTGGCTGCGGGCCAAACTTCATGGTTTGAATATGCAAATGAGGTCATAGACCAAGTAAGACGGGCTTATCCAGCTATTAAAATAATAGCAAATAGGGTTGAGCCAGTTTCCACTGGCGCTTTTCCTACGGCGGCCCGTCGCCCCCTCAATTCGAGGTTGAACACGACCAAGTTGCAAAGCACATTCAACCTGACCCTGCCGCACTGGAAGCAAGGCGTGACCCGGATGCTCACTGAATTTCTGGAGAAACAAGCATGACCCAACGAAAAGGCATCATCCTGGCTGGTGGCTCTGGTACCCGTCTGCACCCGGCCACGCTGGCCATGAGCAAGCAGCTGCTGCCGGTGTATGACAAGCCCATGATTTACTACCCGTTGAGCACGTTGATGCTCAGCGGCATGCGCGACATTCTCATCATCAGCACGCCACAAGACACGCCCCGGTTTCAGCAACTGCTCGGCGACGGAAGCCAGTGGGGCATCAGCCTGCAATACGCGGTGCAACCGAGCCCGGACGGTTTGGCGCAAGCCTTCATCATTGGGGATAAATTTGTGGGCAACGGCCCCAGTTCGCTGGTGCTGGGTGACAACATTTTCTATGGTCACGACTTTGCGCCGCTCTTGAAGGGGGCGGACTCAAAGGTAGGCGGAGCGACTGTGTTTGCCTACCATGTGCATGACCCCGAGCGTTATGGCGTGGTGGCTTTCAACAGCGCCGGGCAAGCCAGCAGCATTGAAGAAAAACCGGCGAACCCCAAAAGTAACTTTGCGGTGACGGGGCTGTATTTTTATGACAACCAGGTGGTGGACATTGCCAAGTCCATCAAGCCCAGCGCGCGGGGCGAGCTGGAGATTACGGCGGTCAACCAGGCTTATCTGGATTTGGGGCAACTGAACGTGCAGATCATGCAGCGCGGCTATGCCTGGCTGGATACGGGCACGCATGACAGCCTGCTGGAGGCCAGCCAGTTCATTGCCACGCTGGAACGTCGCCAAGGTTTGAAGATCGCCTGTCTTGAAGAGATCGCCTGGCGCAATGGGTTCATCGACAGCGAGCAATTGGACAAGCTGGCCAACCCCTTGATCAAGACCGGCTACGGCCAGTATTTGAAGCATCTGCTGGTTGAAGGCAATCGAAGTGAAGAGCCCTCTATGCGGCGAATGGGTGACCTCAAAGCTTTGGGAAACCCATGAAGGTCAGCCCTACAGCCCATCCCGAGGTCCTGATCATTGAACCCAAGGTGTTTGGTGATTCCAGAGGTTTTTTCTTTGAAAGCTTTAA
>JANOAP010000002.1:0-2906 GCA_031411175.1 Rhodoferax sp.
GCAAATGCTGGCGCGCTGCTGCATGCCGCCAGAGAGCTGCCAGGGGAATTTGTCACCCATGCCACCCAGGCCAACCTTGTCCAGCAAATGTCTCGCCCGCTCTTCGTACTCCTTGCGCTTGGCCTTGAAGTTGCTGCGGTAGGGTTCCACAATTTCCAGTGGCAACAAGACGTTGTCTACCGTGGTGCGCCAGGGCAGCAGGGATGGTGCCTGAAATGCCATGCCCGAGATCTTGAGGGGTCCGGTAACAGGCTGCTGGTCGATCAGGATCTTGCCCCTGGACGGCATTTTCAGCCCGGTCGTGAGCTTCATGAAAGTGGACTTGCCGCAACCTGAAGGACCGACGATGACAATGAACTCGCCCTGGCGCACCTTGAGGTCGATGGCCTCAACCGCAAAATGGTTCTGTTTGAGCAGCTCGTCGTTGAAGGCGAGCCAGACGTCCTGAAAGTCAACGAACCAGGGCTGGGGCTTGTCTTGCATTGATGTTCTCAAATCAAATTGCCAGTATGCCCACGTAAATAGGGCTTAGCTTGCTATTAAAAATAGAGTTAGTTAAGAGGTTGAACTGCCATCACTTCTTTGCAGGCAAGACGTTCAACTCGGCCTTGGTGGGCAAAAAAGACGCGTTCCATACGGCATCCGCATTCACCCGTGTCTTGGTATTGAAGGCGTCAGAAACCTGCGAGGCCATGAGGGACAGGCGGCCAGGGTTAACCTGGCCAAAGCCCTCGGCCCGTGCGTTGGGGCTGTTGATGACGGTGTCGATGGCCAGCTTGAGGCGGCGGGTTTCCAGTTCGACATTGATGATCCCGTCACGCGCCTTCACATCGCCAATGGCAGCGCCAGGGTTGCCAATCACGTCCTTCATGCCCTTGGAAAAGGCAACCAGAAAGGCTTTGACGGCAGCCGGGCTTTCTTTGAGGATCTTCGGTGAGGCAATGATGGCATTGCCGTACAGCTTGACGCCATAGTCGGGGTAGGGCAGCACCACCACATCTTCAGCCTTGATTCCGCGCGCTTCCAGGTTCAGCAGCGATGTGAATGTGAAGCCCGTGATGGCGTCCACGTCACCGCGAACCAGCATGGTTTCACGCAGAGGCGGATCCATGGCGGTCCACTGCACACCGCTAATGTTGTTGGCCTTGGAGAAGATCGGGAAAGCACGGCGTCCGGCATCAAACACGGGTGCACCGAGTTTTTTGCCATTCAAATCTGCCGGGGTCTTGATGCCCGATTTTTTGAGCGCCATCACCGACGCCGGTGTGTCGTTGTAAACCATCATGATGGCCACAGGTTTGTTGGGGGCGTCCGGATTGTTGGCGTGAAATTCCATCAAGGCAGCCAGATCAGCAAAGCCCATGTCGTAGGCGCCTGAGGCAACGCGGGTAACCGTACCACCAGAGCCATTGCCAGCATCGACCGCCACATCCAGCTTGGCGTCCTTGAAATAGCCTTTGGCGGCGGGTGTCAAAAACAGGGCAGCAGGGCCTTCAAAGCGCCAGTCGAGCTGGAACTTGATGGCTGTGGTTTGCGCATGGGCTGTGTTGATCCCGGCCAGCAAGGCAAGGGCACCGGCAGTTTTGAGGAATGCACGTTTGGTCATAAAAGCTCCAGGAATAAGCAAGGCGAAAAAGGTTGTGGTTGTGGATAAGCAAATTTGGTGCCTGAGAATTTCAGTGGTGCACCAATTCCGCCCCTATTTTCTGACAGGATTGATGCACAGGTGCGTTATGAATGGGGCAATTCACTCCGTGAATACCCGAGTTGGTGCGTGCAGGTCTAGGTCGCAGGCCTTGGGCTCAAGAGCCGACCAGAAGGTCGCTGAGACTTCGTGCGATGACCTTGGTGGCCTTGCGTAAATCCTCCAGCTCAAGGCGTTCATCGGCGCGCTTGGCATGGGATTCCAGCACGGTTCGCGGCCCGGCACCGTAAATCACGCCGGGAATACCAGCTTCGCAAAACAGACGCACATCGGTGTACAAGGGCGTTCCCAGCGCTGGGATGGGCTCGCCAAAGACCTGCTGGCCGTGCTTTTGCAGGGCGTCCACCAGCGGCTTGTTGCCGGGCAGCGGCTGCATGGCGCGGGCCAGCAAAATGCGTTTGACATCGACCGTGACACCGCTCTGGCTGGCAGCGGTATCTGCAATGATTTGGCGCAGACCGGCTTCCACATCGGCCGGGTTCTCTTCGGGAATCATGCGGCGGTCCAGCTTGAAGCTCACACGCCCGGGGATGACATTGGTGTTGGTGCCGCCCTCGATCATGCCGATATTGAGGTAGGGGTGCGTGATGCCTTTCACGCCCGAGGTGATCTGCTTGTACAGCGTGTTTTGGGCGTACAAGGCCGTCAGGATACGGTTTGCGGCCTGCAGCGCATCCACACCCGAATCAGGAATGGCAGCGTGTGCCATCTTGCCGTGCACGGTGACCTCCATCTGCAGGCAGCCGTTGTGTGCGGTGATGACCTGGTAACTGAAGCCCGCCGCGATCATCAGGTCCGGCTTGATGATTTTGTGATGAAGCAGCCAGGCCGGGCCGACTTCGCCGCCAAACTCTTCATCGTAAGTGAACAGCAGTTCTACGCCGCCATGCGTTGGCTTTGCTACGGCTTCCAGCGCACGCACAGCAAACGCGTAGGTCGAGAAATCGCATTTGCTCACGGCAGAGGCACGCCCATAAATTTTGCCGTTCTCAATCTCGCCACCGTAAGGGTTCTTGGTCCAGCCCTCACCCGGCGGCACCACATCACCGTGGGCATTGAGCAGCACGGTTTTGCCGGTGCCGTATTTGCGTCGGACAACCAGGTTGGTGATGGACTCCAGACCGGCCGCCTGCACTTCGGCTTGGGGCACCGGGTATTTTTCTGCTTCGAAGCCAAAGCCGTGCAGCAATTCGGCGGCGCG
>JANOAP010000003.1:0-4060 GCA_031411175.1 Rhodoferax sp.
GCGGGTAAATCGTAATGGGTTGATTCGTGATCGACCCGCCGTCCGCTGGTGAGCTCATAGACGCGCCAAGCATTGGTGCTTTTGGGAGATCCCGAGAAAGGGGTGCCCAAAGTAATGACGCTTCTGACCATCCCAGGCAGAAGTTTTGCCAGTTCACGGGCGTACACACCGCCCAGGCTCCACCCGATCAGGCTGGCTTTTCTGCCGGTGCGCTCAAAGTTGTCAATCAACTGGCGCGAGGCGGCATTCAACACACCGGCACGCGCACCGAAGTTGAAACCCTGGTTCCATCCGGCAACATCGTATTTCAGTGTCGTCAGGTAGTGTCGCAATGGTGCGGTTGAACTGTCGCTCGCACTCAAACCAGGGAATACGATCACGGGATGACCATCACCCTTGGGAGCACGCTGCAACACGGGCCAGGCTGGCACGACAGCACCGAACTCCCAAAAAGCCCTGAATTCCATGGCCAGTAGCCACGGGCTGGGTGGTTGGTGATTATGTTTGGCCTGGCTGCCGGCCGAGGGTGCTGAAGCGTAGGGACTCATTGTGTTAACTCATCGCGGGTGCGCGACAGAGTGGATAGTGGGCGTGAGGATGACCCTATCAGCTTTTCCCGCTGTGGCCGGTGCCGGGGGCCGACTTTAGGGTGGGGAGTCCTGTTTTTCGTCTCCTTGGCGACCCCGTTGCACTGGGGTTACTACGGATTCACCCCCGCTTCGTCATGGGCCTGGTATCGGCTTCGCTGAGCGGGTGAAGGCTGTCAGGCCGGCCTGAACGGGGAGCGCTGCGAAAGCTCGCCCATGTAGTGGTCAATGCCCTGGCCTTCGCGTTCCAGAAAGTTCTCAACCGCATCGGCAAATGCCGGGTGAGCCAGCCAGTGAGCACTTGTGGTTTTGACCGGCATCAGGGCTCGCGCCATTTTGTGTTCGCCCTGCGCGCCCCCTTCAAAACGTTGATAACCGTGCTCAATGCACCATTGCAGCGGCTGGTAGTAGCAGGCTTCAAAGTGCAGGCAGTCCACGCGTTGCAGCGCGCCCCAGTAGCGGCCATAAGCAATGCCCGATGGCTCCCCCAACGGGGTGTCGGCGCCTAGTTTTGTCGTTCCATCACCCTCATTTTGGCCACCAGCCCCCGAATAGTGTGCTTGAACAGCTATCAAACTTGTAGCGATGGGTTCATGCTTGTGCTCGGCCACAAACAACAACCAGTTCTCGGGCATGGTGTCGGCCATGCGCTGAAAGAAGTCTCGGCTCAGATATGGCGCATTGCCATGTTCCAGGTAAGTGCGCTCATAGCAGCGATAGAAGAAATCCCAATCGGTCTGCGAAATGTCACGACCCAGCGACCAGCGGAAAGTCACCCCCGCGTCGGCGACTTTGCGCCGTTCCTGGCGAATCTTCTTGCGCTTGTCCTGGCTCAGGCTCGCCAGGAAGTCGTCGAAGCTTCGATAACTGGGGACCACATTGTTCCAGTGGAATTGCACTGTGTGCCTCAGCATCAGTCCGGCAGACGCCGAAGCGTCAACGTCGTCGGAATTGGCAAACAGCAAATGCAGTGACGACAGCTTTTCATCAGTGCACCAGGCGACAAGCGTCCTGACAAGAGCTTCACGGTCGGCCTGCGCGCGCGCCAGCAGGCGAGCCCCCGGCACGGGCGTGAAGGGCGCAGCCACCACGGCCTTGGGGTAATAGCGCACGCCATGTTGCTGGTAGGCGTTGGCCCAGGCCCAGTCAAACACGTACTCACCATAGGAATGTGCCTTAAGGTACACCGGGCAGGCCGCCATCAGGGCACCGTGCCGCCACAGCGTTATATAGCGGGCCGTCCAGCCGGTTGCAGGCGTTGCGGCACCACTCAGGTGCAAGGCAGCAAGGTACTCATGGCGTATGAAGGGGTTGGCATCAAGTTGCGATGCCAGCAGGCCATTCCACTGCGCGGCATCCACGTCCAGCGGCGAGGTCAGCACCCGAATGACATAATCAAAATTTTGCGTACTCATGACTCTCAAAATCTGCGTTGCCCAGCTCAACTTTGTAGTCGGTGATCTGGCTGGCAATGTAAAAAAAATTGTGGAAGCCGCACGCGCTGCCTATGCTGACGGCGTGCGTCTGCTGCTCACGCCCGAGTTGTCAATTTGTGGCTATGCGGCCGAAGACCTGTTTCTGCGGCCCGTCTTTATCGCTGCGTGTGATGATGCCGTGAAAACAGTGGCCCGTGAGTTGGCCGGGTTAAAAAACATGGCCGTGGTGGTGGGTCACCCACAAGGTGGCGAAGACGCGCAAGCATTGCGCACCAAATCAGTGGCGGTGCCAGGTCGCTTCAATGCCGCCAGCGTGCTCAGTGAAGGCAAGGTACTGGCCACCTATGCCAAGCGGGAGCTGCCCAACTACCAGGTCTTTGACGAGCGCCGCTACTTCATGCCTGGCAAAGGTGTGTGCGTGTTTGAGGTAGGGGACGGTGCCGACAAAGTCAAAATTGGCCTGCTGATTTGTGAAGACGCCTGGTTTGACGAGCCCGCGCGCCTGGCTAAAGAGGCCGGTGCCGAGTTGCTGGCCGTCATCAACGCATCGCCGTTTCACCTGGGCAAGGGCTACGAGCGTGAGGCCACCATGCGCCAGCGGGTGCTGGCCACAGGTTTGCCGATGGTCTACGCGCACCTGGTGGGGGGTCAGGACGAGGTTGTTTTCGAGGGCCATTCCTTCGCGCTCAACGCCGATGGCTCCTTGGCAGGCCGCGCCCCCAGTTTTGAAGAAAATCTGTTTCTAGCCCAAGTAGACCGGGCTAAGTCAGCTATTAATATAGTAGCGAGCATTGCGCCCGAACGCACTGCCGACGCGGACCTGTGGGATGCGCTGGTGATGGGCGTGCGCGACTATATCGGCAAGAACGGGTTCCCGGGCGTGCTGCTGGGGCTCTCCGGCGGGATTGATTCGGCGCTGGTGCTGGCCGTGGCGGTTGATGCGCTGGGCAAAGACCGCGTGCGTACGGTGATGATGCCGTCGCCCTACACCGCCGACATCAGCTGGATTGATGCCCGTGAAATGGCCAAGCGCATGGGTGTGCGCTACGATGAAATTTCCATCCGGCCAGAGTTTGAGGCGTTCAAGGCATCGCTGGCAGGTGAATTCAAGGGATTGGCGGAGGACACCACCGAAGAAAACATCCAGGCGCGCATTCGCGGCACCTTGCTGATGGCGTTGAGCAACAAATTTGGCAGCATTGTGCTGACCACCGGCAATAAATCCGAAATGGCCACCGGGTACTGCACGTTGTATGGCGACATGGCGGGCGGCTTTGCGGTGATCAAGGACCTGGTGAAGACCACTGTTTTCAGGCTGGCGCGGTGGCGCAATGCCAATGACCCGCACGGCACGGGCCGCGAGCCTATTCCCGAGCGCATCATCACGCGCCCGCCCAGTGCCGAGTTGCGGCCTGACCAGAAAGACCAGGATAGTCTGCCAGCCTATGACGTGCTGGACGCGATTCTGGAGCGCTATATGGAGAACGACCAGAGCATTGAAGCCATCATCGCAGCCGGTTTTGACCGCGCGGACGTCGAGAAGGTCACGCGCCTGATCAAGATCAACGAGTACAAGCGCCGCCAGTCGCCGGTCGGTATTCGCGTGACGCACCGCAGTTTTGGCAAGGATTGGCGTTATCCTATAACCAGCAAATTCAGAGCATAAATAACGAGGAGCACCATGAAACAGATTACCGCCATCGTCAAACCCTTCAAATTGGAAGAGGTGCGCGAAGCCCTCGCAGAATGCGGAGTGACCGGCCTGACCGTCACCGAGGTCAAGGGTTTTGGCCGCCAGAAGGGGCACACCGAGCTTTACCGTGGTGCCGAGTACGTGGTGGACTTCCTTCCCAAGGTCAAGGTTGAGGTGGTTGTCAAGACGTCCGACGTGGACCGATGTGTTGACGCCATCGTCAAGGCGGCGCACACGGGCAAGATTGGCGACGGCAAGATTTTTGTGACCAGTGTCGAACGCGTGGTGCGCATCCGCACGGGCGAGCAGGACGAGTCGGCCGTTTAATGCGGCATTGACGCGGG
>JANOAP010000004.1:0-1585 GCA_031411175.1 Rhodoferax sp.
CACCGCGGAACCGGCTTCGCCAGGCTGCTGGTGGTGCCCCCATGAGGGAGAGGTGCCGCAGGCACTTCGGGGGGGAGTCATAGTTTCACGCGCGGGTCCACCACGGTATAAAGCAAATCAACCCCAAAATTGATCACCACATAAATGGCCGCCACCACCAGCAAAGCCCCCTGAATGACCGGATAGTCGCGGCGCAACACGGCGCTGACCACCAGGTTACCCACACCGGGCAAGCCAAACACAGTCTCGGTCACCACGGCACCGCCAATCATCAAGGCCACGGTCAAACCGATTACCGTAACGATCGGCACCAGCGCGTTGCGCAGTGCGTGTTTGAGTACCACCACCGACTCTGACAGCCCCTTGGCGCGCGCCGTGCGTACATAGTCTTCGCCCAGAACATCAAGCATGGAGGCGCGGGTAAAACGGATGATGAGCGCTGAATTGAGCACGCCCAACACCACAGCGGGTAACACCAGCGAATGCATGCGTTGCCACAGCGGCGCACCGGGATCGCCATAACCCGACACCGGGAACCAGCCCAATGACACGGCAAAAATTTGCATCAGCACCAGGCCAAACCAGAAGCTGGGCACACTGGCGCCCAACATGGCCAGGCCTGTGAAAATCTGATCGATGGCCTTGCCCCGAAACACCGCCGACACAATGCCACAGGGCACCCCAATACACGCGGCAATAGCCACCGCCATCAGGGCCAGCAGCGTGGTGGGTTCGGCCCGCTCCCACAGCGCCTGCGTGACAGGGCGCTGCAAAAAGATGGAGTCGCCCAGGTTGCCATGGGACAGTTCCTTGAGCCAGTAGCCAAACTGCACCGGCAGCGGTTTGTCCAGCCCATACAGTTTTTGTACGCGGGCAATGTCCTCTGCCGTGGCCTGGTCACCCAGCAACACGGCAATAGGATCACCCGAGGCCGCGCGGGTCAGGATAAAAACCAGCACGGCCACCAGTGACATCACCACCAGCATGCCTGCCAGGCGTGACAGAAGATAACGGATCATGAACGGTAGCGGGTCATCGGACGAATCAATTCTTCAAGCTGGTATTCCAGAAGAACGGATAGGTGTTGGGCGTGTAGCCCTCCAGCCCAGGCGCACGCGCAGACAGGCTGGCAAACTTGCCCACATTGATGTAAGGCACCTCGTCATAAACCACCTGCTGCACCTTGCCCCACAAGGCACCACGTTTGGCGGGGTTGGCTTCCTGGTTCAAGGCGCTCAGAGCCGCCTGCTTGGCCGGAGAACTCCACCAGCCCGGTGCACCATCGCCCAGTTGGGGCGGTGACAACATGGGTTCGGGGAACTGGCCCGAGTGGGTGATGTAGATGTCCCACAACTTGGAGTCGGCACGGCGCTGCACCAGCGTGGCCCAGTCCACCACATTCAGCTCGGCCTTGAAACCGGCCCGCTTGAGCTGCTCGGCCATGATCAATGCCATGTTGTAGTGAAAGTCGTACTGGCGGCTGGTCAAAATGCGGATGGTATCGCCTTTGTAGCCAGCGGCGGCGGCCTGTGTTTTTGCCTTGGCGGCATCGCGTTCGTTGTAGTTGCCCGTGCCTGCGACCGAA
>JANOAP010000005.1:0-25610 GCA_031411175.1 Rhodoferax sp.
GTGTGATTCTAAGAACTCACCAAATGTTCAGCTTTTTCAAAAAGAAACCTGCCCCAAGCCCAGCCAGCCCGCAAGATCCGTCCATGGATACCGTGGTCGAGTCCTACGCCACGCAGGCCCCGGACACGCTGTCGCCCGACACCGTTCCCACCTTGCAGCACGGGGTTTCAACCACCCCGACAGTGGTCAACACCGATCCCGGCATCTTGCCCGAGCGCAAGTCGTGGGTGGACAAGCTCAAGCAGGGCCTGAAGAAAACTGGCTCCACCATTGCCACTGTTTTCACCGGCACCAAGATTGACGACGCACTGTACGAACAGCTGGAATCGGCCCTCATCATGGCGGACACGGGCGTCAAGGCCACGCAGCATTTACTGACCGACCTCAAGCAACGCGTCAAAGACAACAAGACAACCGACCCCGCTGCGGTCAAGGGCCTGCTGGCCGACGCGCTGACCGACCTGCTGAAACCCCTGGAGAAAAACCTGGCGATTGGCGCGCAGAAACCCACGGTCATTATGGTCACCGGGGTCAACGGTGCGGGCAAAACCACGTCCATTGGCAAGCTCACGCATCACCTGTCGAACCAGGGAGCCAGCGTGCTGCTGGCGGCGGCGGACACCTTTCGCGCAGCGGCGCGCGAGCAGCTTGTGGTCTGGGCCGACCGCAACACGGTCGAGATCATCAGCCAGGAGGGCGGCGACCCGGCTGCCGTGAGCTTTGACGCGGTCAGCGCGGGCAAGGCGCGCGGCAAAGATGTGGTGCTGGTCGACACCGCAGGCCGGTTGCCCACGCAGTTGCACCTGATGGAAGAGCTGAAAAAAATCAAGCGCGTGATCCAGAAGGCTGACGAGTCGGCACCGCATGAGGTGTTGCTGGTGATTGACGGCAACACCGGCCAGAACGCGCTGCTGCAGGTGCGGGCGTTTGACAATGCCTTGCAACTCACCGGCCTGATCGTTACCAAGCTGGACGGTACGGCCAAGGGTGGCGTGCTGGCCGCCATTGCGCGCGAGCGCCCCGTGCCGGTGTACTTCATTGGTGTCGGTGAAAAGCTGGAAGAGCTTGAAACCTTCAACGCCCGCGAGTTCGCCCAGGCTTTGCTGGCGTAAGACGCAACCTGGGAAGCGGGTCAGGGTTTAGGGCTGCCGCCGGCCACACACGAGCCCGCAAAAATAACCTTGCCTTCGGGCGTGACCAGGCTGGCCTCGGCCGTGTTGCGGTCAATGCGCCAGCGCGCCGGGCCGCTGCCAAAGCTGATCTCGGTGTCGGTCACCTTGCCGGTTGACATCCACTGCTGCTGGACGGCCACCACTTTCTCCGAATCGCTGAAGCGCACTTCCACATCCTCGCGTGTTTCAAGGGCGCCGTCCGGGCGCAGGTCACACAAGGCAGAGCGCATATCTGCGGGGCCACCTTGCTGAAACAAGTCACGGGCAATCTGCGTGGCACCCGATGGACTCAGGCTGGCCTTGCAGGCAAACGTGGCCACAGCGCGGCTGCCATCCAGCATGCCCACCGGCGCAAACACAGAGCTGGCCAGCGCCGCACGTGCCGCGTCATAACGGGCGCGAAATGATGAGCCCTGTGGCGTCAGGTCGAATGGCGTAGCGGCGGTTGAGACCACGGCAAACCGCATGGGGCTGTGGCAGTCTGCCAGAAAGTGGCTGTAGGCCAGAGGCGCTGCGGGCGGGGTTCCGGCCACATTGACATTCACGCGAACCGCCACGCCGGTTACATAGCGGTTGTCAATGACAGCCAGCGAGATCGGGTCCACACCCACCAGCACATCATCAATGCGCTGGACCAGTTGCACGCCCTTGGCAGGGCCTGCCTGCGCATGGACGACAGCCGCGCCTACGCACAAAAGTGGCACGGCTAGCCAGCGCAGAGCGCGTGGGAACAGAGGCTTTAACAGGAGGTTCAAAAGAGAAGAGGGGTTTATCAGCAAGCAGACAGTCAGCCAGAATTCTAGGGTGGCCCGGCGGCCTGCATGGCAGTTGTTATATTCACGGCACAGCCATGGCCCGCCTTGGCGTGACTATTTACCTGCTTGCTTCTATTTTTTAATTTATTCAAACCCCATGATCCCACTTCTGCCCCGCATCGAGATGGAAAGCGCCCCCAACCCCACTGCCGCCGTGATCTGGCTGCATGGCCTGGGCGCTGATGGCAACGACTTCGCCGGCTTGGTGCCGGAGCTGGACTTGACCGGCTGCCCGCCGAACCGCTTCGTCTTTCCGCATGCGCCCAGCATCCCGGTGAGCATGAACAACGGCTACGTCATGCCCGCCTGGTACGACATCATGGGGACCGACCTAGTGCGCCGCGAAGATGCTGCAGGCATTCACAACTCGGCCAAAGCCATTGAAGCGCTGATCGCCAACGAGGTGGCGCGCGGCATTCCCGCCAGCCGCATTGTGTTGGCAGGGTTCTCGCAGGGTTGCGCCATGGTGCTGCACACCGGCCTGCGCCACAGCGCGCGGCTGGCCGGCATCATTGCGCTGTCAGGCTACCTGCCGCTGGCCAGCACCGTGGCCGCAGAGCGCAACGCCAGCAACCAGGACACGCCCATTTTCATGGGCCACGGCACGGCCGACCCCATGGTCATTCTGAGCCGGGCCGAAGCCTCGCGCGATGCCCTGGCTGGGCTGGGCTACAAAGTGCAATGGCATACCTACCCCATGCCGCACAGCGTGCATCCGAAAGAGATCGCAGATATCGGGCTGTTTTTGAAGGCTGTGTTGAGCTGAAGACCCAACGCGAGCGATGACTAACGCTGTGCGCCCATCACGTTGAGGATGGCGCCGGTCACCAGCGAAGCCTTGTCCGAAAGCAGCCAGACGATGGATTTCGCGACTGTTGCCAATAACTATGCACGTCGACGCGCTCGCACTTGCGCAACACACGTGCTGATCCGCCGCCAAGCGAACAACCGACTGCCGAACATCACAACCGCCAGCGCCGCCACCACAAAAAGAATCCCAGCCCATTGCCATCCCGTGATGTGCTCCCCCAGCAAACCCATGCCCGCTGCAAGACCCACAACGGGCACGCCCAGACTGAAGGGCGCAACGCGATTGGCCGGGTGCCGTTTGAACAAACCTGTCCACATCGCATAGGCCAGGATGGTTGCAATCCAGCCGAGGTAGGCCGCACCGGCCCAGGCCCCGAGGCTCGCATGCAGCCATTGCCACCGGGCGTCCGGCGCATCAAAGACAAGGCTGAGCAGGATGAACGGCACAATGGGCACCAAGCTGCTCCAAACGACAAACTGAAGGGCGTCATAGCCGGGGTGGGCCTTCTGCGCCTTGCGTGTGATGATGTTCGACGCCCCCCACAAGGCGGCCGCGAACAGGTTGAGGCACAGCCCGAGCAGTGTGGTGCCACCACTGGCCCCGCCACCCACCAAATTCAGCGTGAAGCAACCCAATCCCATGGCTGCGAGCACAAGCCCTGCGCACAGCCGGCCACTGATCTTTTCCTGAAGCAGGATGACGCCGAGCAAGGTGGTGAAGAACAGCTGCGTTTGCATCACTACCGAGGCCAGTGCCGCCGTCATGCCCGCCTGAAGGGCGAGAAAGAGCAGTCCGAATTGCCCCACTCCTTGGGCCAACCCGTAGTAGACAAGCCATCTGACCGGAAGCTGTGGGCGTTTCACAATGAGCACCAGAGGCAGCGCCGCAAACACATAGCGGATCGCGCCCAGCTGAAACGGCGTGAAGTCACGCAGTGACCACTTCATGGCGACGAAATTGAGACCCCAAATGACCACCACACCCAGGGCGGCCAGCAGGTCACGCCGCTCAAACGGTGATGGCGTCGAGGGTGCGTTCATGGAAGACGCGATCATTCAATCGTGATTTTTGTGGCCCGCACGATTTCCTTGTAGCGGTCTGAGTCGCGTTCCAGGGTCTTCTTTGTCTCTGCCGGTGTCACGTTCAACGCCTCATAGCCAAAGCCCTTGAGGAGTTCGAGGAACTCCCGATCTGCGATGACCTTGTGCACCTCTTCATAGATGCGGTTCACGATGACCGGTGAAGTCCCCGCCTTGACGGCCAGGACATGGTCGCCCCGAACGAACAGCCCACCTTTGTCCTTGGCTGGGACGACCGGGATCTTGGGGTAGTCGACCAACGGCGTCTCTTGCAGCAGCGCCAAAGGTCTCACCTTACCGCTGTTGGCGAAGGACATGGTGGAGCCGACGACATCCACATGCGCGGTGGTGGAACCTCCAATCAGGTCCAGCATGGCCGCAGGTGATCCACGGTACGGGACGACCGTGAAGTCCAGGTTGTTTTCTTTGGCCCAGCTCGCCAGACCCAGATGTGCAGTACCGCCGAAAGCATTCACGCTGATGGACACCTTGCCTGGGTTCTTCTTGATGGTGTCGATAAATTCTCCGAAGGACTTCTCAGGCCGGTCCGCTCTCACGACGATCCAGTGCGGCAAGGTGTTGATCAGTGTGACCGGCGTCAAGACGACGAACGGGTCGATCGCCATGTTGCGGTTCGTGTGCCGCATCACGGTCAAGGAGCCTCCACCCGTCAACACCATGCTGCTGCCGTCCGATGCGCCATTGGCGACTGCCTGCATGCCCACGACCGACCCGCCCCCGGAGATGTTTTCGACCATGACGCTCTGGCCAATGGCGGGTGCGAGCTTCTTGGCCAGCATCCGCGTCACGATGTCGGTTGACCCGCCCGCGCTGAAGGGCACGACGATCCGGACCGGGCCGTTAGGCCAATCCGCCGCGATCGCGGTCGCCGCCGCCAGCAAGGCAAGTAGGAAGATGAAAGCACGATTTAGCGAACGAAGCATGAACATGTAGATCACCCCTGGAAAGTTGAAAAATGAAATCGATCAGGACGGGCGGACCCAGGCCGGTTCTTGGGCCCATCCGGAAAGCTGCCGCAGGAAGACGCAGGGGTCACCGTCGGTCGTGCAACAAGCCACTTGCAAGGGCCGATAACGCCCCCGACGGCTGCGCGCCGCGCCGAGCGAAGCAGCAACAGCAGACTTGCTGCGGCGACCGGTCGCCCGCGCGGCCTCTGGTGCAGACAAGACGCTGGCCAGCGGCTGTGCCAGAAGATGGACATCACCTTCAAACACCGTACCGGCAATGCGCACATCCTTGAGGCGCTTGACACCGAGTTCGTACGGGTCGTCCTCCAGCACGGTAAAGTCTGCCTTTTTCCCCGCCACAATGGACCCGATTTCGTGGTCCATGTGCAGGCCAAATGCGGCGTCTATGGTGATACCACGCAACGCCTGCTCCAGCGTCAGCTGCTCTTCTGGCGACACCTCACGGCCTGATTTTGTGGTTCGCGTGGCGGCACACCAGGCTAGCATCAAAGGTTCGATGGGTGCCATCATGAAATCGGAATGGAACGACACCCGCATGCCGCTGCGCAGCAGCGACCCGGCACGCACGATCTGCGATGCGCGCTCGGGGCCTAAGCCCAGAATCGAATAGTCATCCGCCAGCGCATGGATGAAATAGGGGTTCACCGAGGCGTGGGCACCCAGTGCCGCCATCTTGGCCGACTGCGCGTTGGTGTGAAAGCCGACGTGGTGCATCATGAAGCGATGGTCGAAGCGCGGCTTGCGGTCTTGGGCAGCCGCCAGCGAATCGAGGACCGAATCCATGCCTGCATCGCCGTTCACATGCACGTGAATCTGGTAACCCGCGTTCCAGAACACCTTGACCCCTTCTGCCAGCACCTCGGGCGACATCAGCCATTCGCCGTGGTGCCCGTCAATGTAGCCCGGTGCCTTCATTTGCATGAGTTGCGAGAACATCGCCCCATCGGCGAAGAGCTTGACCGCTTTCGAGAAGACCACGCGGCGACTGCCCCGCGACTGGACAGCATTGATTGCATTCAGACCGGCAGCGAAATCGGGGCAATCGGTCGGCGTCCAGGGGGTGGTACGCCCGGCGGCGCGGTTGGAGAAGGCACGCGCCTCGCAGACGTTGACGATGCGCAGCGGTCGACCCGGCTTCTCGATGCAGGCGTCCAGGGCCGCCAGTTCAAAGTCGGGGTTGACACCGCCAAAAACGAGATCCCCTGCCGTCGTGACCCCGCCTTGCTGCATGAGGTCTGCGGTGATGGTCAGGCCACGGTGGTACCACTCGGGCCGCATCAAATAGGGCAAGAGGCGGTGCGTGACGAGCTTGTTACCGGTCTCAAAAAAGTGGCCACGGGCAAGGTCAACCTGCGGATGCGCTTCGACCGATGGCTCAGCCAAACCCAACTTTTCGATGGCAGCGCTGTTGAGGTAGGTCTCGTGGAAGGAGCGCTGCCACAGGATGACGGGCCGATCAGGGCACAGGGCATCAAGCTCCGCGCGATTCCAGCGGCCATGCATCGTTGGCTGGTAGCCGAAGGTGATGAACCAGTCGCTCTTATCTGGGTGCGCAGCCAGCCGCTCCACCAGCAGTTCGCGGTAACGCTCTGGCGACTCCGCTGCGGGCGCGGTCCGCCCTGACTCCAGACGCCAGGCTTCGGGCGCGATGATCTCCATCGGCGTCATGATGGCACCCAGGTAGGGGTGGAGGTGGTTGTCAATGAAGCCAGGCATCAGCACCTTGTCAGCCAGGCGCTCGTCAACGATGACTTCGCGCCCTTCGCGCCATGGGGCCATGGAAGCCAGGTCGCCCACGGCGACGATGCGGTCGCCGATGACACCGACGGCCGTGGCGTACGGCAGGGACTCGTCCATGGTGTGAATACGCCGCGCCGTGAAGATGCGCAGCGGCGCAGGCTGGATCGTCGATGGGGTGTTGCTCATAGGTCGTTCCTGAAAATGCCCGGAGGGACTAACGGATTTGACTTTAGGTGCGACGGTACCAATGCACAAGTGCCAGAAGCCGCCTAGCCATGGAGCCAGCACGGGCCTGACGACCACCAACACCGCTGCGTCAGCGCTTGCGCGTTTCCCCGTGCGCCTGTGCCAGCTCGTCAACGGCCTGGCCAAGCGCCCGGACGCCCTCGGCGATCTTGTTTGCTGCGATAGAGGAAAGGCGAAGGCGGAAGAAAGGGCACGGTTCCGGCGGTGCCGCGAAGAAAACATTCCCGGGCTCGATGAGAACCCCCCGGCTGCGCGCTACCAAAGCAAGCTCTGCCGCATCAACCCATTTGGGCGCATGCACCCAAATGGATGCACCCCCCGTAGGCAGCGTGAACCCGAAATCAGGAAGATGCTCCCGCAGTGCCTGCCCCGCCAGCGCCAGCCTCTCTTGCATGGCCTGGTTGACCCGGCGCGCGTGGGATTCGTGATGGCCCAACGACAAAAAGAGGGCATATGCGTGCTGCAGGAAGGCGCTGGGGTGCCGCACCATCGCGTGGCGGATGACACGCAGCTCCTTGATCAAGGCACGAGGCGCCACGATAAAGCCCAGTCGCAGTGCTGGCGACAGGCTTTTGGACACCGAGCCGATGTAGATCACGCGACCGGTCTTGTCCAGGCTCTTCAGCGCTGGCAGAGGTGCGCCTTCGTACAGGTTCTCGGCTTCGTAGTCATCCTCAATAATCACGAAATCCTGCAATTCAGCCTGGCGCAAGAGGCCCTGACGGCGTTCCAGGCTCAGCGTCGCGGTCGTTGGGCTTTGATGGGAAGGCGTGCAAAAAAGATAGTTGATGTCCGGCATCGCATCCACCACCAGGCCATCGCTGTCAACAGCAATGTCTGCGAACCGGGGGCGGCGCAGGGCAAAGCTGTTTCTTGCGTGCGGGTGACCGGGCTCCTCAAGGCCTACTCTCGTCTGCTCGTCGAAAAGGGCTTCGGCCAGCAGGTAGTAGGCATGTTGCGCACCGAGCGTGACAAGGATCTCTTCTTTGGGCGCAAACACACCGCGCTTGGGCAGTAGCCGCGCACGGATCTGCTCTACGAGCGCAGGAACATCGTCAGTTTCCAGGTCCGGAGTCCAGTGTGGCAGTTGCGCTCGGGTGAGGCTGCGCGCGCAGCACTCGCGGAAGTCCTCGGTCGGGAACAGTAGCGGGTCGTAGGTGCCGTAGATGAACGGATAGGGATAACTGCGCCACTGGTCCGGTTTGGAAAGCGTAGG
Source organism: Rhodoferax sp. (assembly GCA_031411175.1). Lineage (GTDB taxonomy): Bacteria > Pseudomonadota > Gammaproteobacteria > Burkholderiales > Burkholderiaceae_C > JANYCG01. Next base: position 8,069 of record JANOAP010000005.1, read on the forward strand.
GCGGTCTGCCAGAGAGCGCAGTACGCGGGCCGACCATTGCGGCGGCTGGCCAGTTTGATCGCTGCGCCCGACCCCCGGATCGGCCAGCTCGGCGGACCGTGGGCGCGCATTCGATGCAATAAAAACACCGCTTCGCGGGCGTGCTTCAAGAAACCCCTCGTCCATCAACTGCAAGTAAGCAGAGGTCACCGTGTTGCGGCTTAAACCCAGTATCAACGCCAGTTCACGGGACGATGGCATGGCCGCTCCGGGGCTCAAGCGGTCATCAAGGATGGCTTGAACCACGGCTGCACGCAGCCTCGCCTGCAAGGGCAAAGCGGAGGGCGTGGGCAGCGTGAAGAGCTGTGCCCATTGGGTTGAAAGCGCGGTTGGCATGGGTTGCCTTGAGTTTACGGCAGTGCCCTGGCTTGGTCGAATCCCTCCATCTGGCTCTTTCGACAATCTCGTGCGGCTCCTATGCTTGCCTCCATTCATTCTTTTGGAGTCCCCTGTGATCGCACCGCTCTCGCCCCTTACATCCTCCACACCCGTCAATCTCATTCAGCCCGTGACCACCGGCACGCTCGCGGCCTTTGGAGCCGCCTGGAATCGCCATGACCTTGAGGCACTGATGGGCTTCATGAGCGACGACTGCGTCTTTCAGACTGCTGGGGGGCCCGATGCCTGCGGGACACGCTACGTCGGCACCGAGGCCGTGCGCGCGGCTTTTGCCGCTGCATGGGCGACGGTACCTGATGCCCAGTGGCTCAACGGGCAGTACTTTGTGCAGGGGGACTTTGGCATCTCACAATGGACGTTCGCAGGCACTGCCGCAGACGGTAGCCGCATTGAGACCGATGGCATCGACGTTTTCGCGTTCAAGGACGGAAAGATCCAGCTCAAAAACGCGTTCCGCAAGGTGCGCCCCAACCTTCCCGCAGCCAAGTAGTTCATTGAGCAACGTCATGCGCATTTCTGATACCGCATTGCTTGCAGCTAACCCGCCGTTCGCAGCTACCCGCAAGCCTTACGACCCGCGCTACGACCCACTGGTCGCTGCCGACCCTGGCGCTGGCCGCGCCTATGCGCCAACATGGTGGGTGGCCAGCGCCGGGACACCCCCTGAGGACGATGGCCCCGTATTGCGGGACATTGAAGTTGACGTGGCGATCATTGGCTCTGGCTCAACCGGCCTGTCCACTGCGCTTTACCTGGCGCAAGAGCATGGTATCGGTGCCGTCGTCCTGGAGGCCAACCAGGCGGCTTGGGGTTGCTCCAGCCGGAGTGGTGGTCAGGGCCAGAATGCGAGTGGTCGGCTCAAGCGCTCTCAGTGGATAGCTCGATGGGGTATCGATATCGCTAAAAAACTTGATGCCGAGATTCGCACTGGTTTCGAGAATTTCAAGCACCTCACCACACAGATCGACTGCGATGCCTACGACGGCGGTCATCTCTACCTGGCCCACCGCCCGGAAATGCTGGCCGGGCTGGAGGCCGAAGCACGCGTCATGCGTGAACAGTTCGGCTACCAGACGCGCATGCTGACCGCTGAGGAAGTGCGGCGCGATTACTGCGACGAACGCGAAACCACCGGAGCGATGTTCGAGGCTGAAGGTGTCGGCATCCACCCGCTGAAATTCGCCTTTGGGCTGATGCGCAAGGCGCGCGATCTGGGTGTCAAGGTTCACACGTCCAGCCCGGTTCAGGGCTGGGAAACCGTTGATGGCGTTCACCGGCTGCGAACACCTGGTGGCATCGTGCGTGCGAAGCGGGTCGCCGTCTGCACTGGGGGGTATACCGGGCAGGCGCTCAACCCCCTGCTGAAGAACAAGATCATGCCGATCTTGTCGAATTCTGTTGTGACGCGCCCGCTGACGGACACGGAGTTGCAAGCTACCAACTTCAAATCACAAACCTTCATCACCGACACACGAACGCTGCGCTTCTACTACCGCCTGCTTAAGGGGAATCGTCTGCAACTAGGCAGCCGCAGTTCGGTCAGTGGGGCCGACGCGGAAGACCCTGCGCACCTGAAATTGCTCACCGATGCCATTGCCCGCAAGTTCCCTCCACTCGCTGGGATACAGATCGACTATTCCTGGTGGGGATGGGTGGATGTCAGCCACGACATGATGCCGCGCATCACCCAGCCCGAGGCGGACAAGAAGATCTGGTACGCCATCGGGTATGGCGGCAACGGGGTTTCGTTCTCTACCTGGGCCGGAAAAAGACTGGCAGAACGTGTGGCGGGCAAAGATACCGGTCATGAAGTTTTTGACTTGCCCATCTACAACACGCCGCTGACCTTTCCCAACGCGTTTGGCCTGGTTGAGTCGCGTGTCTTTGCGCCCTTCAGGCGCATAGGCCAGAGGGTGCTCTACAAGTGGTACGGGTACCACGACGAAAAGTAGCACGCGTTGAATCAGCCTCAACTGAGAGCGCAATCCCATCGCTGCGACGTGGTGCTCGTTTTCTTATCTCCCAATCACCATCAACCTGGAATGCAAAAGACTTATGACTGAACCAATCACCCTCATGCGCGAGGCACGTCCCGAACCCAAGCTGGATGCAACCCCCTGGAAGCGAATAGAGGGTACCAACCCCCGCACGGTGACCCTGGTGAACTACCAGTCGCCTGATGGCCGCAAGGTAATGGGAACCTGGACTTGCACCCCCGGCAAGTGGGAGATCGACTATGACCGCTGGGAGTACTGCCACTTCCAGGAGGGCTACAGCATCATCACGCCAGAGGGCAAAGCACCAATTCATGTAAAGGCCGGTGACATTTTTACCATCGAGCCAGGCACCAAAGGAACTTGGGAGGTGGTTGAGACCGTGCGCAAGCACTTCATCTTCGTGTCGTAAGTGTCACAAGCGCCCCAGACTCACAGGCAGGGAACGGGTGCGGTGCGGTAGCGGCTCAGGCCGCAACCTGGCGATGTTTGGAAGTATCAATCCATGCCGCCCATTGGCGCGCGATATCGCAACGATCCACCACGCCGCAGCAAGCGGCAGCCACAGCCTTGTAGAGTGATGCGCGTGGACTTGGGCTGGCGGTCGCATCGGTATGGGCCTGCACCAGGCTGGCAATGCTGGAAGCTGTTGGCTGTGCCAGCATGTGCGGTTGGCCCTCGAACACCGTACCGGCAATGCGCAAGTCTTTGAGCGAGTCGGGGCCTAGCTCGAAGGGGTCGTCCTCCAGAATACAAAAATCGGCCCGCTTGCCGGCAACGATGGAGCCCACTTCATGCTCCAGGCGCAAGGCCCAGGCTGCATCGATGGTCACGCAACGCAGGGCCTGCAACAGTGTCAGCCGTTCGTCGGGGGCCATCACCTTGCCGCTGAACGACTTGCGCGTAGCGGCGCACCATGCCAGAAGCAAGGGCTCTGGCGGTGCCATCATGAAATCGCTGTGAAATGACACCTTCACTCCAGCACGCACCAGCGAACCACAACGGGTGATCTGCGACGCACGCTCTGGTCCCAGTCCTACACGCGAGTAGTCGTCGCCCAGGGCATGCAGAAAGTAAGGGTTGACGCTGGCATGCGCGCCCAGCGTGGCAATGCGGTCCGTTTGCGCGGCGGAATGGTAGCCCACGTGGTGCATAAAAAAGCGATGGTCGAAGCGTGGCTTTTCATCCTGCGCCCCTTGTAGCGCCGCCAAGACGGAATCCATACCGCCGTCGCCATTGACATGGGTATGGATCTGCCAGCCAGCGTTCCAGAAAGTGTGCACGCCTTCTTTTAGCACCGGCGGCGCCATCAACCATTCACCTTCGTGGCCATCGATGTAGCCCGGTGCGTTCATGCGCATGAGTTGCGAGAACATCGCCCCGTCGGCAAACAATTTGACGGCTTTGCTGAACCAGACTTTGGGCGTTGCACGCTGCAGCAGCGCTTGCATCGGTGCCAGTGCTGCGGAAAAGTCGATAAGGTCGTCGGGCTTTCCCATGGGGATGCCCAGAGCGCGGCTCGCTATGCTGCGCGGGTCGAAAATGTTGACGATGCGCATGGGTGCCCCGCCCTTCTCAAACACGGCATCCAACGCGGCCAATTCGTACTCGGGGTCGATGGCTCCGAACAACATGTCGGCTGCCGTGGTGATGCCGCCCAGCTGCATCAACTTTGTCGTCATCTCAAGCCCCCGTGTGTACCACTTCGGCGACAGGTAGTACGGCATCAGGTGCTTCATCACGATCATGATGCCGGTCTCAAAAAAGTGGCCCTCTGCCCAGTTCACCTGGGGGTGCCCGCTGGCCTCCTCGGCGGTGATGCCCAGCTTGGCGAGCGCCGCCGTGTTCAGGATGTGCTCATGAAATGAGCGCTGTATGAGCATTACCGGTCGGTCTGGGAATAGCTCATCAAGTACAACCCTGTCACATTTTCCATGCAAGGTGCGCTGATAACCAAAGGTGACAAACAGCTCGTCTTTGTCGGGGTGAGCGGCCACACTTTCCAGCAGCAGCCTGCGGTAATCTTCAGGCGTGCGCGCCGCAGGGCGGATGCTGCCATCTGCCTGACGCCAGGGCTCGGGCGCGATGTGCTCGGTAGGCATCAGAAGCGCACCCAAAAAAGGATGGATGTGGTTGTCTATCAAGCCCGGCAGCAGCACGTGGTTCGCAAACCGTTCGTCCACGGTGACCACACGACCTTCGCGCCATGGGCTCATGCTCTCAAGGTCTCCGACTGCGACGATACGGCCATCAGCGACAGCTACTGCTGTTGCCACCGGCAGAGATTCGTCCATCGTATGTATGCGGCGTGCAGTGAATATCGTCAGCGGTTTGAGCGGGTGGTGCGCAGGTGCAGTCATGGTTCTTGCTTCCGGGTATATTGCAACAGCGGCATCTGTTCCGTGACTATCCTGCACGCTGCCCTTTGTATCAAGTGCCGAACCGGACATCCAATTACTCGAAAGGACATGCGGACTACAACGGCTACCTGCCGAACCCACAGGATTCCACGATGCATGTGACACCACACCCTTTGCCAAGTCCAGCCAAATCGCAAGGCCAGCGGGCGGCCAGCGACGCCAATCTCGCGTTCAGGGAAAAGCGGTACCCCCCGCTGCGTATCGCCATCACGGTTCAGACCTTGGTTGAAAGCGGGTTGAGTGCAGCGCACCTGCTCGAAGACACCGGCCTCGACATGGCGGCGCTCGCAGATCCTGACACACGGGTTTCGTCTATGCAAATGCTGAACGTGGCACGCAGTGCAGTCCGACAGGCGTGTGGCAGTGATGCTGGTTTGCGCATCGGCCAGCGCTACCACGCCTCGTGTTACGGCATGCTGGGCTATGCCGTGCTGTGTTCGGCGACCTTGCGGCAGGCTTTTGACACCACAGTGCGCTACAACCGTCTGGGTAACAGCATGCTCGACCCCCAATGGATTGAGACGCCGGAGAGTGCCATCTGGGTTATTCCAAGATTCGATGAATTGCGCCTGCCAGACCTGAGCCCGGAGCTGTACCGGTTCGTGCACGACATGTGCCTGGCCACCTACGTCACGGTGTTCAAGGATGTGATGGGGGCGTGGTGCATCCCGCTGCGGGTTGGCTTCGCAGGGCCACCACCGCCCCATGTGGATGCGCTGGCGCGTGCCCTCGCATGTCCGCTGTCATTCAACCAGGTGCGCAATGAATTGCACTACCCAGCCGCCTGGCTTGAGCGTGCGCCACAACTGGCCAACCCGATTACGGCCGCCCAAGTCTCAGATACCTGCGCCCGCATGCTTGAGGAATTCAAGTGGCAATCAGGCATTACCCGGCGCGTTTACCACGAGCTTACGTGCAGGCCGGGGGACTTCCCGGAGATTGAAGCTGTGGCGGCCACACTGTGCATGACCTCACGCACCCTGCGACGCAAGCTGGACGCAGAAGGTACTTCCTACACCGATCTGCTGGATGGGGTGCGCCACGCCCTGGCTATGGATTTCCTGAGCACGTCCGTACTCAGTACCGACGACATTGCCGATGCTTTGGGATTCAGCGACTCAGCGAGCTTCCGCCGGGCCTTTAAGCGCTGGACTGGCAAGAGCCCGACCGGTTTTCGAGCCTGAATGGGGCAAGGCCACTCACTGCTGGGTGATGCCCACTGATTTGGACAGCGCTTCAAGCAATTTCACGTCCCTGAGGTAATAGGCATGCGCCTGCTGCGCCGTCATCGGCTCAAATACGGTGGAGCCGCTGCTTTCAATCGTCTTTCGCACCTCGGGTTTGGCGAGTGCCGCGATGACGGCTTTGTTCAGTTGATCAACGATGGCGTCAGGCACCTTTGAATTGACGTGAACGGCTGACCATAACGAGAAGTTCAGGCCCTCGAAACCTCTGGTTGTGGCCGCCAATGGCACGTTGGGCAGGCGCGGGTTGGGCGTGTCACTCAGTACCGCCAGCGCCCGCACGGAACCTTTGTCTACGAACCCTGGGAACGGCCCGGCAATAGGCACGACGGAGAAGTCAACCACGCCGCCAGCGACATCGCTCAGGCACTGGCCGAAGCCCGGGTAAGGCACCTGCAGATTCTTGGTCTGCACCAGCGCATTCATCCGCTCCACAATCAGGGGATAAATGGTGCCGGTGCCTGGTGTGCAGTAAGACAGGGGCTTAGCCGTAGCCGTCTGCGACTTCATTAGAGCCACGAACTCGGCCAACGTGTTTGCCGCCAAGTCTTTGCGCACGACGATCATCACCGATGTATGTCCCAGCATGGCTACAGTCTTAGCATCTTCAGCTTTGCAGGTGGCTGACTTGTAAGTGAGTGGTGCCAAAACCACATCCTGTTGCGAAGACACTAGCAGGGTGTGCCCGTCTGCTGGGGCGTTCAGCGCCTTGACCGTGCCGATTGAACCGCCCGCACCCGCAGTGTTTTCGACAATGACATTTTGACCAAGACTTATTCTCAATTCGTTTGCAATCAACCGGCCCGTCACATCAGTAGCGCCTCCTGCTGGCCAGGGCACGACCATGGTGATCATTTTGGCGGGATAGGTTTGAGCAAACGTTGCCGCTGCACACAGCCCAAGCACAGCGATCAGGGCAGGGATACGAAGGTCGCGAACTATCATTGGGAATCCTTTTGACAAAACCTCACTATGGCGAATGTGCCTTGGAGCGTGAAGGTTCCCGCAGGACAGATAGCGTGCTGAAACGGACATGATGCTGGCATGTCAAGCCGCAGGTGCCGTCTGGACAATCACTCAGAGGAATCAACTTCTGCCGTGGGGCTAATCGCCCTGCCCCGATTAAGATGCATTGAACCATGCGTCCCAGCGTTACCTTGTCATCTGCTCTTCTCATTCTCCTCGGCACCCCCCTGCTTTGGGCGATTGCATCCGTTGCCACTTCGGCGTTGGACATCCAGGCCTGGCAAAGTTTTTTCGCCGACCCGCAAACTCCCAAAGCACTGGGGCTGACACTCTGGACGGGGCTGGGCTCCACGCTGCTCAGCGTGAGCCTTGCCGCCTGGTTGCTGTCGCGAACTTTCCCCAGCGCTGCATGGGCACGGCTGGTGCGGGTGCTGGGGCCGCTGCTGGCAGTGCCTCACGCGGCGTTTGCGATTGGCCTGGCGGCCCTGATTGCCCCCAGCGGCTGGCTGCTGCGCCTGGTGTCGCCCTGGGCCACCGGTTTCACGTCGCCCCCTGCCTGGGTCAGCACGCAAGACCCCTGGGGCCTGGGCCTGATTGCCGTGCTGGTGGCCAAGGAAGTGCCGTTTTTGCTGTGGGCTGCTGCCACGCAGTTGCAGCGCGCCGACGTGGCGCAGCGCCTGGCCGGCGAGCTGGCCGTGGCACGCACGATGAGCTACTCGCTGGAGCGAGCCTGGTGGCGCGTGCTGTGGCCGCAGCTATGGCCACGGCTGCGCTGGCCGCTGCTGGCAGTGCTGGCGTACAGCCTGACGGTGGTAGATGTGGCGATGGTCATCGGACCCACATCGCCGCCCACGCTGGCGGTGCTGGCCTGGCAATGGCTGCTGGACGCCGATGTGGCGAGTAACAGGCAGGGCGCGGTGGCCGCATGGTGGCTGGCCGGCGTGCTGGCACTGGCGTCTGCCCTGCTTTGGCGGGCCTGCAGCCTCAAAGCCTGGCGAATGCGATGGACAAATGGCGAACGGGGGCGCGGTACGCTGCCTGGTCAGGCCACACCGAAGCGTGCGCTGCGAGCAGCAGCCCTGATGCTGTTGCCCGGCCTTTACGCAGCCGTGATGCTCGCGCTGGCGGTAGGCAGCGTCTCGGGCGTGTGGGCATTTCCGACGCTGCTGCCCCAGGCACTCACGACGGAGGCTTGGTCGGCAGTGTGGGGCAGTCTGGGCACCGTGGGTACGACGCTGACACTCGCGCTGGTCAGCAGCGCCACAGCCTTGCTTTGGTCCGTGGCCTGGCTGGAATGCGCGCCACCACGATGGGACGCGCTGCTACGCCGCTTCATTTACTTGCCACTGGTGTTGCCGTCCGTGCTGTGGGTGGTGGGCGTGCATGCCATGACGCTGCGCTGGGGCGTGGACGCGACCTGGGTGGGCCTATGGCTGGCGCACTCGCTGGCCACATTGCCCTATGTGCTGATTGCCCTCAGCCCTGCCTACCTGGGTTTTGACGCGCGCTACTGGCATATCAGCGCGTCACTGGGCAGGAAGCGTGGCGTGTTTCTGATGCAGGTGAAGTGGCCGTTGCTACGCGCCGCGCTGGCGTCTGCCGCCGCCGTGGGATTTGCTGTCAGCGTGGCCCAGTACCTGCCCACGTTGTTTGTGGGCGCGGGTCGATTTGCCACAGTAACTACCGAGGCCGTTACGCTGGCATCGGGCGCGCAACGCTCGCTCACCTCGGCCTATGCGGCGCTGCAATGGCTGCTGCCGGTGTTGGGGTTTGGACTGGCTGCCTGGGTGAGTAGGCCACGGAAGTTCGCAACGATTGAACATCCACGCCGCGTCCAGGCACAGGTCGGCGTGGCGCTCAGCGCAGCGGCATCAAGGCGGAGGAATCGGTCATAGACCGAGACGGGGGATAGCCGCGGAGTCTGAGTGCCGCGTCGGCCTGTGCCCGCTAAAGAGTGACTTCATCCCCAAGAGCAACAACGGTCTTAAGCTCAAAATAAATTTGAGGAAAGATCAACTTAAGATACAGGCATGACCCTATCCCCACTGTCCCCACAACGAATCCCCGGCCACCGCTTTCTGCACGCCCCCGGCCCTACCCGCGTACCCAACGAAGTGATGGAGGCCATGAGCCGCCAGCCCATGGACCTGGCCGACCCGCGCGTGGACGCGATGATTGCCGCGTGCGAGAACGGTCTCAAGAAACTGCTGCACACGGTTGACGCCGATGTATTCATGTACGCCGCCAACGGTCATGGTGCCTGGGAGGGCGTGATTGCAAACCTGCTGGCACCGGGGCGCACTGTGCTGATTGCAGGCACAGGGCATTTTTCAGAGTCATGGGCGGTGCAGACCGAGGCATTCGGTGCCCGCGTGCTGCGCACACCCTGGGTTGAGGGCTTTCCAATTGACGCCAGTGTCGTTGAAGCCGCCTTGCGGGCTGACACGAATCACGACATCGTCGCAGTGTTTACCGTGCACACCGACACCGCCAGCGGCATGACCAGTGACATGACTGCCGTGCGCGCTGCGATAGATTCTGCAAAACACCCCGCCCTGTTTGTGGTGGACGTGGTGGCATCGCTGGGTGCCGTGCCGGTTGACATGGATGCACTGCGCGCCAACGTGGTGGTGGGTGCTTCCCAAAAAGGTCTGATGTGCCCGCCAGGCTTGGGTTTTTGCGCAGTGGACAGCAAGGCGATGGCAGTGGCCCGGGACAACCCCAACCCGCGCTTCTATTGGGACTGGGAGCGGCGCAAAAGTGACCTGGGCTATCGCAAGTTTTGCGGCACAGCGCCCCAAAATCTGCTGATGGGTTTGACGGCAGCCTTGGAACTGATCTTCTGCGAAGGTGAAGACGCCGTGTTTGCGCGCCACGCGGCAATAGCGCGTGCCACCCAGGCTGCGGTGAATGGCTGGAGCGGCGCTGGTGCGCTGCGCCTGTTCAGCAAGGTACCGCAAGCCAGCTCACACTCCATCACCGCCGTGGCTGTGTCGCCGGGCGTTGATGTGGAAGCCCTGCGCACGGTGGCACGCGAACGGTTTCAGGTGGCCTTTGCGGGCGGCTTGGGACCGCTGGCCGGACGGGTGTTTCGCATTGGGCACCTGGGCGACATGAACGCGGCCATGATTCTGGGCTGCCTGGCCGGCATTGAAGCCGCCATGACCGTGCAGGGCGTGCCCTTCACGCCGGGCGGCGTGGACCGCGCCATTGCCAGCCTCGCTGCAGGCTGACCCCAAAAATCATTTAACAAGCAACCCAAAGAGGATTCCATGCAATACCGCCAACTGGGCCGCTCGGACCTGTCTGTGTCACCCCTGATGCTGGGCTGCAATGTGATGGGCTGGACGGCTGATGAAGCCACGTCATTTGCCTTGCTGGATGCCTGGGTGGACGCGGGCTTCAACTTCATCGACACGGCTGACGTGTACTCCAAATGGGCACCGGGCCACACCGGTGGCGAATCAGAAACCGTGATCGGCAAATGGCTACGTCAAAGCGGCAAGCGCAGCCGCATTGTTCTGGCCACCAAAGTCGGCAACCCCATGGGGCCAGAGCGCAGCGGCCTGTCGCCCAAATGGATTCGCCAGGCGGTGGAAGACTCGTTGCGCCGTTTGCAGATGGATACCATCGACCTCTATCAGGCACACATTGACGATGCGCAGACACCGCTGGAAGACACGCTGGGTGCCTTCAGTGATCTGATCAAGGCGGGCAAGGTGCGAGCGATTGGTGCCAGCAACTACACGGCACCGCGCCTGGTGCTGGCGCTTCAGACCAGCCAAAAGCACGGGCTGGCACGCTACGAGAGCCTGCAGCCGCTGTACAACCTGTATGACCGCGCGGTGTTTGAAGATGACTTGGCGCCGTTGTGCCTCAAGCATGGCGTGGGTGTGATCAATTTCTATGCGCTGGCTTCAGGGTTTCTGACCGGCAAATACCGCAGCGAGAAAGACGCCACCAAGAGTGCACGGGGCAGCAATGTCATTGCGAAATACCTCAACCCGCGTGGCCTGAAAATTCTGGCGGCCCTCGACGAAGTAGCCGCAGCCCACAAGGCCAAAACAGGCCAGGTGGCCATCGCCTGGCAGATGGGGCGCCCGGCCATCACGGCGCCAATTGCCAGCGCAACGTCTCTATCGCAAATGGCGGAGTTGGTGGCGGCGGCTCAGCTGGTGTTGAGTGCTGCAGACATTGCGTTGTTGAACGAGGCCAGCGCCTAACCTGCCTGGCGTTCAACGCAGCGGCATAAAGGGGAAGGCCAGCTACTTGCTGGCGGGCTTTGCCGGTGCGGCTGCAGCGCCAGGCGCAGGCGGTGTCACTCCCAGGCGTTTGACGATGCTCTGGTCCAGCGCCTTGACTTTCGGCTCGATCAGGCTGCGGGTCTCCGCCACAAGCTTCTCGCCCAATGACTTCTGCAGCTCGCTGTTCATCTGGCCAAACTTGCGGTTAACCGGCGACTCCATGATGGACACCAGCTGGCGCAATTCTTCCTCGGTGAATTTCTCGTCAAGCAGCGTGCCAATCGTGGTGGGCGCAATCTTGACGGCGCGCTCGCGCAGTATTGGCACGGCTTCATCGACATATTTCTTCAGATCGGCCTGAATTTCCTTGCCAATGGCTTCGCGTTTGTCGGGGGCGACGCGCGTCTGAAGGGCAACGCTGGCACCCTGCATCATCTGGGCGGCTGGCTGCTGCGCCAGCGCTGTGGCAATGCCCTCAATGGCAGGGCGCTGCAAGAGCAGGATCTTGCTGATTAACTCGCTCTTGGCGGCCGTGGGTTCAGCCTGTGCAATGCCGCTAGCCACCAGCAAAGCGACGACGGCCATCAGGGCCGGTGAGTTGACAAAAGACTTCTTGAACATGTTTATTCCTGTGCAGGTAAGTAGCCGTTCATTATCCCCCGCCTGTTTGGGTGCCGCCCGCCCCGGCAAATTCAGTCACAATGTCGCAATGACCTTGAGATACTCCTACTTTAATAGCAGTTCAAGACCATCCCTTGCGGGCCAGCGGCTCAAATGACACTTGAAATCCAGGTACACACCCTGCAAGCGGCCGGCACCGTGCTGGTACGCGACCTGCGTCTGCAGGTGCCACCGGGCGTGATCCATACCGTCATGGGTGCCAGCGGCTCGGGCAAGTCCAGCCTGCTGGCCGCCATTTGCGGGACGCTGGCCGATGGCCTGCGCTTTGACGGCCGGATCGCGCTGGATGGCCAGCGCATTGACACATTGCCGACCGAGCGGCGCCGGGTTGGCATCCTGTTTCAGGAAGACCTGCTGTTTGCTCACATGACCGTGCGTGAGAACCTGTTGTTTGCCGTGCCGTATGAAAAGTCGGTGCCTGTGCAGACCCGTGAAGACAGGGTGAGCCAGGGTTTGATTGATCTGCAAATGGCCGATTTTGCCCATGCCGACCCCGCCACCCTGTCAGGCGGGCAGCGGGCGCGCGTCGCACTGATGCGTGCCCTGCTGGCCGAACCTCGTGCATTGCTGCTTGACGAACCTTTCTCCAAACTGGACCCGGACCTGCGCGTGCGAATGCGCGCTTTTGTTTTTGATCTGGTGGCCCGGCGAAACATCCCCGTGCTGCTGGTGACCCACGATGATGCCGATATGGCAGACAGCGGCCGCATCACGCGGCTGCCCTAGCCCACTGCCGGGCACTTTAGAGCCAACTCCCATGCTGGACCGCGCCGCCGCCACCCTGATCCAACCGGTCGTCAAAGCCGTTGCGCAACGCCTGAACCGCATCGGTTTAATCGCTAACCAGATCACCATTGCAGGATTCTTCATTGGCTTGTTTGCTGCAGTGTTGATAGCGCACGGTGCTTATCTGGTGGGGTCCGCAGCCATATTGATGTCTCGCGCGTGTGATGCGCTGGATGGCGCCGTGGCACGCATGACCCGACCGACCGACGCGGGTGGGTTTCTGGACATTGCGCTTGACTTCCTGTTTTACGCCAGCATTCCCCTGGCCTTTGCCATCAGCCAGCCAGCGCAAAACGCACTGCCCGCTGCCGTGCTGCTGGCGGCTTTCATCGGCACCGGATCCAGCTTTTTGGCGTTTGCGGTTTTCGCGGCCAAGCGCAACCTGGCCAGCCTGGCCTGGCCGCAGAAGTCGTTTTACTTTCTGGGTGGCCTGACCGAGGCCACCGAAACACTGGGCTTCTTCATGGCCATGTGCCTCTGGCCCGACAGTTTCCCCCTGCTGGCTTATGTTTTTGCAGCCCTGTGTGCGATCACGGTGGCCACCCGCATCATCTGGGGCTGGCGTACTTTTCAGGATACAAACCCATGAATTTCAAGAAACTGGCCGTGCTGTTGCTTGTCATGGCAGGCGTTGCGGTGTTCTTCCTGCTGGATCTGGGAAGCTATCTGAGTTTGGACTATCTCAAGCAGAGTCAGGCCGCATTCGCCCGGCATTTCGCGCGCAACCCGGTGCAGATCACCGCCGTTTTCTTTGTGCTGTACGTCGCGGCCACAGGTTTGTCACTACCCGGTGCCGGCACCATCCTCACGCTGGCTGCGGGCGCGATCTTCGGGCTGGGCTGGGGCACACTGATCGTGTCGTTTGCCTCCACCATGGGCGCCACGCTCGCATTTTTGACCGCCCGCTATGTGTTGCGCGACAGCCTTGAGGCACGCTTTGACAAGCGGCTGGCCGAGATCAACCGGGGCATTGCCAAAGACGGCGCGTTTTACCTGTTCACGCTGCGCCTGGTGCCTCTGGTGCCCTTCTTTGTGATCAACCTGGTGATGGGTCTCACACAGATGCGTACCCGCACTTTTTACTGGGTCAGCCAGTTGGGCATGCTGGCCGGCACGGCGGTGTACGTGAATGCCGGCACGCAACTGGCACAGCTTGGTTCGCTCAAGGGCATTCTGAGCCCGGCGCTGCTCGGGTCGCTGGTGCTGTTGGGCATCTTCCCGCTGCTGGCGCGCTGGACCCTCGCAGGCATCAAGTCCAGGCGTGTCTACGCGCGCTGGGCGCACCTGAAGCCCAAGCGCTTTGACCGCAACCTGATCGTGATTGGCGCAGGCGCTGGCGGTTTGGTGTCGGCCTACATCGCTGCTGCGGTCAAGGCCAGGGTCACTCTGGTGGAAGCCCACAAAATGGGGGGCGACTGTCTCAACTACGGCTGCGTGCCGAGCAAGGCACTGATCAAGTCAGCCAGGCTTGCCCACCAGATGCAAAACGGGGAGCGCTACGGTTTGAACAGCAGCCAGCCTGCCTTCAGCTTCCGGGCCGTGATGAAACGCGTGCGCGACGTGGTTGCCGCCATTGAGCCACATGACAGCGTGGAGCGCTATACCAGCCTGGGTGTGGAGGTATTGCAGGGCCACGCCCGAATCATGTCGCCCTGGACGGTGAAGATCACCCTGCCTGATGGCACGCAGCAAACCCTGAGCACCCGCGCCATCGTGGTTGCCACCGGCGCACGGCCGCTGATTCCGCCGTTTCTGGCCACCCCTGAAGGCATCGCGTCGGGCTATGTCACCAGCGACACGTTGTGGGATGCGTTCTCTAAACTCAGCGAGATTCCCAAACGCATGGTGGTCTTGGGTGGGGGGCCGATTGGCTGCGAGCTGGCACAAAGTTTTGCCCGGCTGGGCGCTGAAGTCACCCAGGTTGAAATGGCGCCGCGCATCATGGCGCGTGAAGACGAAGAGGTTTCGGGTCTGGCGCGGGCCGCACTGCAAGCCGATGGCGTGCGTGTTCTGACGAGCCACAAAGCGTTGCGCTGCGAGGTGCTGCACCAGCCGTCGGACGGCGGCAGCCCGCTGCCCTCAGGCTTTGGCGACATTCATGATGAGACCGATGCGCCGTCAACCATCACCTTTGAAGAGTCCGCCTGGTCCAGCACGTTTGGCGGCTCGCTGGAGAGCGAAAAGGTCACCACGGGGTCGCCTGCAAAAATCGCGAAGTTCATTGTGCTGGAGCACGACGGCCACGAGGTCTTTGTGGAATACGACGCCCTGATTTGTGCCGTGGGCCGCGTGCCCCGGCTCGAAGGCTTCGGGCTCGAAGAGCTGGGCATTCCTGCGACACGCGCGGTGGGCGGCACCATCCAGACCAACGAGTACCTGGAGACGCTCTACCCCAACATCTTTGCCGCCGGCGACGTAGCGGGGCCCTACCAGTTCACGCATGTGGCCGCGCATCAGGCCTGGTACGCGTCGGTGAACGCTCTGTTTGGCAGCCTGCGCAAATTCCGCGTCGATTACTCCGTCATTCCGTGGTGCACCTTTATTGACCCCGAGGTCGCGCGCGTGGGGCTCAACGAGCAGGAGGCGCGCGCCCAGGGCATTGCCCATGAAGTGACGCGCTATGGGCTGGACGACCTGGACCGCCAGATTTGCGACGAAGGGGCCGACACCAAAACCCATGGCTTTGTGAAAGTGCTGACAGTGCCGGGCAAGGACACCATCCTTGGCGTAACCATCGTGGGCACCCACGCCGGTGACCTGCTGGCCGAGTACGTGCTGGCCATGAAGCATGGCCTGGGGCTTAACAAGATTCTAGGCACCATCCATACCTACCCCACGCTTGCAGAAGCCAACAAATACGCAGCAGGCGAATGGAAGCGCGCCCACCAACCCGAGCGCCTGCTGGCGTGGGCACAGCGCTTTCATGACTGGCGGCGTGGCTGAGTTCACACCGGCGGCGCCCCCTGGTTACTCTTGTATTGATAGCAATAAAGCAAATATCCATGGGTTCAAATTGCCGTTTTACCCTCCAAACGCTAACCAGCCTACTGTGCGGCATGCTGTGGGGTGCTGCTGTTTTCGCGGCTGACCCCCTGCCGCCCCTGGTGCGTTTTTCTGCTGCCGCAGATACTCATCCACCCGGCCCCTGGCGCGTGATAGGCCTGCCCAACAACAAGAAGCCGCTGACACACTTCGACATTGCCAGCCTGGACGGCGAGCACGTGCTGCGCGTGACCAGCGACAAGTCTTACGGCAACCTCACCTATGTGCTGCCCGATGTGATGCTGGAGCCGCAAGTCACCCTGCGCTGGAAATGGCGTCTGGATCAGCCCCTGCCCGCCGCCGACTTGCGGCGCAAGGACGGTGACGACGTGGCGCTGAAAGTCTGTGCCATGTTTGATCTGCCGCTGGAAAAGCTTGGCTGGGTAGAGCGCAGCCTGCTGGTGCTGGCGCGCAAGGTCAGTGGCGAGCATCTGCCTGCCGCCACGCTGTGCTACGTGTGGGACCACCACCTGCCACCCGGCACCGAGTTGCCCAGCGCCTACACCCGGCGCGTCCGTTATATGGTGCTAAATTCTGGCGACGCCCAGCTCAGGCAATGGGTCACCCACGAGCGCAAACTGACAGCCGATTTTCTTCACGCTTTTGCGTCTGACACCGACACGGTGCCGCCCCTGATTGCCATTGTGGTGGGTGCAGACTCCGACAACACCGGCGGCACCAGCCTGGGCTACGTTGGTGATATCGCCATGAAACAATAGGGCCATGACTACGGAGGCCAAGAACATGGGAACCCTCCCTACTGCGGGGGCCAAGCATCTTGTGCTGCTGGGCGCTGGCCCGGCCCACGTGCACCTGTTGGCCCGCCTGGCCAGGCACCCGCTGACAGGCACCCAGGTCAGCCTGGTCTCGGCCAAGTCACACCAGTTTGACGTGGCGCTGGTACCTCGTTTTGTGGCCGGGTTGGGCACGCTTGAAAGCTGTACCGTGGCAATGGAGCCGCTGGTGCTGCAGGCCCAGGTACGCTGGGTGCGGCGCAATGCCCTTGATCTGGACCCCCAGGCCCAGGCCCTTCTGATGGACGATGGCAGTGAATTGCGTTTTGACTGGCTCAGCGTCGATCACGAGCCCGTGCTGCCCCGCGACCGCATTCAGTTGACCCTGCCGGGTGCCCGTGAAAACGCCATGTTTGTGCGGCCCATGGAAGCGTTTTGCAGCCTGTGGCCGCGCGTGACCGGCATGGACCAGGGCGGTGCCATCCGCCTGACCGTGATGTGTGATGGGGCCGAGGCGAGCCAGGATTTCGGCATGGAACTCGCCATGGCCATGCGCCACCGCCTGCCGAATGCTGCGGTGACGCTGGTCACCGGCGACACGCCTCTGGCCGCCAACCAGCCAACGGCTGTGCAGGCCTGCTGGACAGAGGCCTTGCGCGCACGGCGCATCACCGTGCTGACCGACCACGCTACGGGCGTCGCACGGGGCGAGGTGCTGCTGGGCTGCGGCGCGCGCCTGGCTTGCGACGTGCCGGTTATCGCCTTCAGTGGCCAGTTGACAGCCTGGCTGGGCCGCTGTGGACTGGCGCTGGACGAGCAGGGTGCCATCGCTGTGGATGCCTGTCAGCGGTCTATCAGCCACCCCAAGGTGTTTGCAGCAGGGGCCGGTCATGCGGCAGCCGTGCGGTTGGCCCCCATCATAGCGGCCAACGTGGCGGGGCTGGAACCCAAACCCCAACGCACGGGAGCACCGCATATGAATATTCTGTGCTG
>JANOAP010000006.1:0-4351 GCA_031411175.1 Rhodoferax sp.
GTTAAAACGCGCCGCCATGGTGCCAAACACCGGCATCTGATCGGCGGGCGTAGTCCAGGCTTCCTTATTGCGCTGCACCTGTTTGGCCACATCACGCAGGGCATCCAGCGAACCCTTGCGGTCGAACTTGTTGATGGCCACGAATTCGGCAAAGTCCAGCATGTCGATTTTTTCGAGCTGGCTGGCCGCGCCGAACTCAGGCGTCATCACATAGAGCGGCACGTCACATGGGGGACGATGGCGGCGTCGCCCTGGCCAATGCCCGAGGTTTCCACCACGATCAGGTCAAACCCGGCGACCTTGCAGGCGGCAATCACGTCGGGCAGGGCCTGGCTGATCTCGCTGCCGAAGTCACGCGTGGCCAGGCTGCGCATGAAAACCCTGGGGCCTTGTTGCCATGGGGAAATTGCATTCATGCGGATACGGTCGCCCAATAGCGCACCACCACTCTTGCGCCGGCTGGGGTCAATTGAAATCACGGCCACGCGCAGGCTGTCACTCTGATCCAGGCGCAAACGGCGAATCAGCTCATCGGTCAGCGACGACTTGCCCGCACCGCCGGTGCCGGTAATACCGATAGTTGCTACTTTTTTTGTAGCTGCTTGAGCCCGTATTTCAAGGGCTAGAGGCTCATTTATTTGGGAACTCTCAATGGAAGTGATCAACTGGGCCAGTGCGCGCCAATTGGCTTCAGAGTGGCCCTGAATGGCGGCAATGTCTTTGGGTGCGTAGGCGTTCAAGTCCTTGTCGCAACGCATGACCATTTCACCGATCATGCCCTGCAACCCCATTTTCTGGCCGTCTTCAGGGCTGAAAATGCGGCTCACACCATAGGCCTGCAACTCACGAATCTCGGGCGGCACGATCACGCCACCGCCGCCGCCGAACACCTGGATGTGCTCGCCACCCCGGCTGCGCAGCAAGTCCACCATGTATTTGAAATACTCCACATGCCCACCCTGGTAGGAGCTGATGGCAACGCCCTGGGCATCTTCCTGCAGGGCAGCCGTCACCACCTCATCAACGCTGCGGTTGTGACCCAGGTGAATGACCTCGGCGCCCATGCCTTGCAGGATGCGCCGCATGATGTTGATGGCGGCGTCGTGCCCGTCAAACAGGCTCGCGGCGGTGACGAAGCGCACCTTGTTCGTAGGGCGGTAGTTGGCCAAGGCCTTGTATTCAGCGGACAGGTCGGTCATGGGGTGTCTCCAGCAGATAAATCATGGGGATGAGTTGCAACGAACCAGCGCAAGCAACGGTGAAGGAATCCGCATCAGAATCCTTTTCGCTGACTTGACGTTTACGTAAACGTCAATCTTACCGGTTTTCCACAAAAAAGGGCGCTTTCGCGCCCCAGAGGGGGTGGGAACCCGGCCACTCACCCATAAAGGTACTTGGGCAACCACAGCGTCAGCCCCGGCCAGATGTACATCAGCACCATGCACAGCACCACGATCAGCATGTAGGGCATCATGCCCGCAAAAATCTGGTTGATGGTGACATGGGGCGGCGAAACCCCCTTGAGATAGAACGCCGACATCGCGACCGGCGGAGACAAGAAAGCCGCCTGCAGGTTGACGAAGACCAGCACGCCCCATAGGATGGGGTCAATCTGGAAGTGCGCCAGCAATGGCAAAAAGATGGGCACGAAAATCACGATGATCTCGGTCCACTCCAGAGGCCACCCCAGCACAAAAATAATAGCCTGAGACAGCAGCATGAACTGCATGGGCGACAAGTCCATTGACAAAACCCACTGCTCTACAACACGCTGGCCACCCAGTAAGGCAAACACTGCCGAGAAGAGGGCGGACCCAACAAACAACCAGCAAACCATCGACGTTGTTTTGGCCGTGAGGAAAACCGCCTGTTTGATCTTTTCAAAGTCCAGCGTACCGGCGTGCCATGCCATCAGGAAGGCGCCAGCAGCGCCCACGGCAGCAGATTCCGTCGCGGTGGTGATGCCAAACAGAATAACGCCGAGCACAATGAATGTCAGCAAGGCCAGCGGCATCACCGACGACACCAGCATGCGCAGGATTTCAAACTGTTCTGCGTCGAACCGCCGGTAGTACCAGAGCAGCAAAAGCAGTGTCGCCCCGCAGGCAATCCAAAACCCGGTGTAAAACTCCTCGGGCACCGGTGCGGTTTGCGGCCCCTTGGCGGAAGGGTCCCCCATCTCCTGCAATGCCGGCTCGGTGCCTGGCTGATCCGTCGATGCCTTAACGGTGCCCGAGGGCTCCGGCATGTCCGAAGAACCGGGAGGTGCCTGAAGCCCGCTGTCAGCAGGGGGCTCTTTCAGGCCGCCATCGGAAGATGACGGCTCCTTGACGCCTTCGGTGGGGGGCTCTTGCACGCCAGCCGCAGTGGGTTCGGGCGCTACTTTGGTCACCCCGGCAGCCGCGACCGGGGTGACCTCGGCCGTGGTGGCGGCGACGTTGTCTGCCTGCGAATGAATCACGACATACCACCAACTTGCGCCCAGGGTGGCTGCTGCGATGAATACGGGCACCAGGGCCATCAGCAAACTGCGCAACAGCATGTTCCAGGTCAGCATGACGCCCGACAGCCCGCTGTTGACCGCCTTTCCCGGTGACATCACAGCCCGCAACAAGGCGGGCAAGGTTCGCCGCGAGTAAGACGACGACACATGCGCCAACCATGCGGGAATAGGTGCCCTCATTTGCTCTATGGGCAACTTGGGTGCAATTTTCGGATTAATCAACACCCACCCAATGATGTAGATCAGGTACAACAGCGCCAGAAAAAAACCGGGGAACATGGCAGCGGCATAGAGCTTGACCACCGACTGCCCGGCAACGGCTGCATACACGATGATCATCACCGACGGAGGGATCAAAATGCCCAAGGTGCCGCCGGCCGTAATCACGCCAGCTGCGAGCCGAGTGTCATACCCAGCGTTAAGCATGGGCCGCATCGCAATCACGCCCATCAGCACCACCACAGCCCCGACCAGTCCGCTGGCGATGCCCCAAAAGGTGCAGATGATCAAAGTGGTAACTGCTAGCGAACCCGGCACGCTACGAAATGCAAGCTGAACACTGTGGAACATTTTGTCCACCAGCGCACCTCGCTCCATGACGTAACCCATCAGGACAAACAGCGGGATCGACAACAGGGTCTCATTGGTCATGGCGCCAAATGCACGCTGTACCATCAAATCAAAAACCCGGTTGTCCAGGAATCCGGCAGCCGGGTCATAGAAAGCGATATACCCAAACACCATGCCCAGACCCATCAGGGTAAAAGCCGTGGGAAACCCCATCATGATCACGACTACGATCAGGCCGAGCATGGTCATGCCAAGAACTGCATTGCTCATCATCAACCCTTCACCGTTTTGGATTGCTCGATCGCCAGCGCTTTGGCCTCGGCATCGACAAACTCACTGCCCGACAGTTGCTGTGCAATCACGTCCGACTCTTGCGCGTCTTTGAGGCGCGGCGTCCATTCGCCTGTCTTGATGCAGACCACACAGCGGAGAATTTCCGATAGGCCTTGCATCAACACCACAGCACCGGCCAGTGGAATCACAAATTTAAACGGATACAGCGGTATCGGCGTGGCGTTGAAGGTCTGTTCGCGCATTGCCAGCGATTCGTTGAAATAGGTCCAGCCAGCCCAGGTCAAGGCCGCAATGCCCGGGATGAAAAACAGGAAGTAAAGACCAAGGTCCACTTTGGCCTGGGTTGCGGGTTTCATACTGCCGTAAAAAAAGTCGCCGCGAACGTGGCCATCATGCGCCAGTGTGTACGCGCCGCCGAGCATGAAGAGCGTGCCATACAGCATGTTGTTGACGTCGAAGATCCAGGCAGTCGGCGCATTGAGCGCATATCGCTTGAAGACCTCGGCGCAAACCACCAGCATCAAAACCACAATCAGCCAGGCTGAGGCCTTGCCCACCCAGGTGCTGATGTGGTCTGCGGTGTGAAGAATTTTTTGAACTGTCATGCTTTTTCCCAGTTGGCCTGCCGGAACTGTTTGGCTGAAAACAAAACCAGCCATCCAGTGGGCCCGGATGGCTGGTCTGAAGATCTCGGTCAGTCAGGCCTGAATCGCTTCAGGCCCCGTGTCGTCAGGCCTTCTTTTTGCCAAATGAATGGTTGTAGGCCATCTTGAAGTCGACCATGTAGTCGTTCTGCCAAGGAATCGCGCGCTGGGCGTAAGCCTTTTGTGAATCGATGACTTTCTGGAACAGGGCGTTTTCTTTGCCTTTGGCCGCAATGATGGTGTCCCACGCTTCCAGCTGGGCTTTAAGCACGGCGTCCGGCGTTTTGTAGAACTTGATGCCCATCTTTTTCAACTCGAGGTAGTCTTGCGAGTTGCGGTC
>JANOAP010000007.1:0-9305 GCA_031411175.1 Rhodoferax sp.
ATGCTGGCTAACCTGGCGCGCATCGAGCGCCACGCGGGCACAGTGCAGGCGTTGGAAGGCGACCAGATTGTACTTGCCGATGGTACACGGCTGCACGCCGACACCGTACTCTGGGGCACTGTCTATGCCACCGACTTGTCCTATTTCGAAGACCCGCGCATTGCCAACATCCACAGCATCGCGCAGTTGGCCGCACGCTGTGGTTGCTTGTTTCGCAGCCTGGACGCGCCAGATCTGTACTTTCCTGGCATAGGGTTAGACGGCGTCGGTGCCACCTCCTTCGCGTCCTCAATAGGCGCGCGCACCATCATGTCTCACATCTGCGGCGCTGCTCAGCTGGACATGGACCCGGTTGCCCACAAGCTCAACCACCTTGACCTGATACAGCACCTCGCGTCCAGGGACCCCGGTAGCTTTGGCCCCGGCGCGGGGTGGGAGCAATTCAGAGACATGACGGCCAAGTTACCGGACGATTTGCCGTATCCGCTGCCTTGAACGGCACGCTCCAGCGAGGGCGTGGACAGGGTCAAATCTCCGTCGCTTTGAAGAAATGTTCTTCAAATTACTGCTCTTTGAGCAACCGCCGTCAATTCAGAACCTCGGTCGCCGGTCATCAAAATCCGGCTGGTGCTTGCGCATCTCGGTCGCATCATCACGCACGCGGATGCCGCACTCCACGTAATTGCGGTGCAGCTGCGCCAGGGCAGACCGGTCCAGCGTCACGCCCAGCCCCGCACCCAGCGGCGGTGCCAGTTGACCGCCTTCAATCTTTAGCTTGCCACCGGTGATGACTTCATCCACCTGCCAGGGGTAATGGGTGTCGCAGGCGTAGCGCAGGTTCGGAATCGTCACGCCCACATGCGTCATGGCGGCCAGGCTGATGCCCAGGTGCGAATTCGAATGCATGGAGATGCCGATGCCAAACGTGCGGCCCATGGCAGCCAGATGCTGCGTGGCACGCAAGCCGCCCCAGTAGTGGTGGTCGGACAGAATCACCTGCACGGCATTGAGCCGCACTGTCTCGGGAATGTGGCCAAACGCAATCGTGACCATGTTGGTGGCCAGCGGCATGCGGGCAAATTTGGCGACCTCGCCCATGTCTTGCAGTGTGGGCACCGGGTCTTCCAGGTATTCGAGCAGGCCGTTGGCGGCCAGCAGGGGCATCACCCGCCGCGTGGTTTCAACCGACCAGCCGCCATTGGGGTCAATGCGCAGCGGCATATGTGGGAATGCCACACGCAGAGCTTGCAAGGCTTCAATCTCGACCTCGGGCGCAAACACGCCACCCTTGAGCTTGAGTGAGCCAAAACCATACTGCGCGACCATTCGCTGTGCCTGCACCACAATCTGCGCGGGCGTCAGGGCCTCGCCCCAGTCGTCAGCCGGGTAGGCGTCAAAGGCCTTGTCGAAATTTTTGTGCTTTGCAAACTTGTAAAACAGGTAGGCGCTATAGGGTACCGCGGACCTTACAGCACCACCCAGCAACTGGTACAACGGCAGTCCCAGCACCTGGCCTTGAAGGTCCAGAAATGCGACTTCAAACGCGGCCACAGCGCTGGCACGGGCCTTGTCGCCCGCTGCGGGGAAGTCAGCACCAATGTCGGGATTGTTGCCCGCCTGCGCGTAGACCGCGCTCGTCAGGCCGTTTAGATCAAACGGGGTGAGGCCTTTGAGCAGTGGCGCAATCTTGTCCAGGTTCGCCAGGGTCTGCAAGTCGCCATAGCTTTCGCCCAGGCCCACGCGGCCATCAGCTGTGTGCACTTCGATGATGCTGCGCAGGGCCCAGGGCTCATGCACACCGGCGACGTTGAGCAAGGGCGGGTCGCGGAATGCGATGGGCGTCACGCGCACGTCCACGATGAGGGATGGTGTTTGAAGCGTCATGGGGTTTGAAGGGCTATTGATCTGGCTGCAATTTGTGAAACCCGTCACTGCGAGGCCCCAGGCCGCGGCAGTCCATCGTGGCAAACAGAAGATGTGGATTGCCGCTCTGTGCTCGCAATGACGGGAATAATGCGATGAATTGTGAAACTCTCAGTAGGTGCCTTGTTCCAAAATTTTGAAACTGATGGTGCCCGCCAGAGTTTCACCGGGCGCAAACAGATGCGTGCCCGTGTTGCCAACCCCTTGCGCCGCAAGATTGAAGCCATTGGCCACATGGCTGACCGGCTCCAGGCACAGGTAGGCCAGGTTGTCGGGCCGGTGCACCACCAGATGGCCAAACACGGCGTCTGCCGTGATTTGCAGCTGCGCACCATCAGTCTGACTATCTGGCAGATTACCAGACAGAGCACCCGGCAGGTCGGTGGTGACCACACCATCCCAGCCACCCAGGTAGTGCGTTAAGCCATCCGGTGGCAGCGCGTGTGCCGGTGCATAAAGCTCCTCTGGCAGAGGTGGGCGGGGCGCACCCGGCAGAAACTCTGCTGTAGGCGGCCAGACGGTGGTGGCACGGTAGCCAACCAGCGCGCCGGGCTCATGTCGCAAATAAGGGTGCAGGCCAATGCCCGCCGGCATCACGCGCGAATCTGAATTGCGCAACGTCATCGTTATGCGCAGTTCTGTCTCGGCAAGTTGTACACGCATGCTCGCGGCATAGTGCCAGGGCCAGGCAGCGCTGGCGGGGCAGTCCAGCGTCATCGTCGCGCTGGTCGCATTCTCTGGAACGATCTGCCAGGCCTGCGCGTGGGCGTTGCCGTGCAGGCTGTGGGGCAGGGAATCTGGATGGGGTGCGAGCGCTACGGCGTGGCCGGCCACCTGCAATTGGGCATGGGCAATGCGGTTCGAATACGGAATCAGCGGATAGATGCCGCCCTTGGCCCAGCGTATCGGGTCAAAGAAATCCTCCGGGTACGGGTGCAGCACATCCACCGCGTTGCCATTGGCCCTGCACAGCCGCAGTGCGGATACCCGTCCACCCGCGCCAGGCACCAGCCGCGCACTGGCGCCACCACAGCGCAATTCCCAAACCTTGTTCATCCGTCTGATCTCCTCAATTGATGTCTTCTGATCAAGTATCGCGGCGAATTGCGGCGCGGGCAACGCTCCGTACAACGCTCTGTATCGCGCTCCCTACCTTTGCGATACTTGGGGCATGCAATTGCAAGACATTCTTTATTCACAAGGCTTTGGCACCCGCCGCGTTTGCGCAGGGCTGATTCAGCAGGGTTTGGTTCAGGTTTACGAGTCAAAAGAGGCTCTAACCCCCGTCGAATTTGCTCAAGCAGCTACTGAATTTGTAGCGACCGGCTTGCGCTTCAGGGTGCAGGGTGTGGACTGGCCCTACCAGGAGAAGGCCTACCTGATGCTGCACAAGCCCACGGCCACCGAGTGTTCGCAAAAGCCATCCACCTACCCCAGCATCTACACGCTGTTGCCGTCGCCCCTGCGTCTGCGCCCGCAAAAAGGCGCCGTGCAGGGCGTGCAAGCGGTGGGGCGGCTGGACCAGGACACCACCGGCCTGTTGCTGCTGACCGACGACGGTAAATTCATCCACCGCATGAGCTCGCCGCGCCACCATGTGCCCAAGGTGTATGAGGTGACCGTGAAGCACCCGCTGGAAGAGCGCCAGGTGCAAAAGCTGCTGGACGGTGTGGTGCTGGACGACGACCCCAAGCCCGTGCGCGCGGCCGCCTGCGAAGCCGTTGGCACCCATCACCTGCGCCTGACCCTGACTGAAGGCAAGTACCACCAGGTCAAGCGCATGGTGGCCGCTGTGAGCAACCGGGTAGAGGGCCTGCACCGATCGCAGATGGGTGGGTTAAAGCTGCCTGCCGACTTGCTGCCGGGGCAATGGAAATGGCTCAACGAAGCAGACCTGGCCAGTATCTCTGCCTGACCTGTCATGACCCATCGCGTGGGGAGGCCGCTGCGCCAAGCTGTGCGTCAGGCCTTGTCCGCGAGGAAATCCACCATCAGTTGCGTGGTGGCCGCCGTTTGATCCCGATGCGGTGAATGCCCGCAATGCTCCAGTTTATGTAGCAGCACATGGCCATTCTGCGGTGGTGAACGGCCTGTTTGGCTTGTAAATGTCTGGATGTCCTCAATCTGGCGCAGAGTGCCATACGGGTCATCCACACCCTGAATCGCCAGCACCGGTGCCGTGATGCGATGGCAGTGCTGGCGAATGTCAAAGCTGCGAAACGCGTCAGACATCCAGATGTCGTTCCACTGCCAGAAGGCGCAGTCCACATCCGCGTGGTAGCGCGCCAGGCGAGAGCGCAGGTCGCCCTGCATGAATGCGTCGCGCGCCTGCGCAATGGCGGTAACGGAAATGTCTTCCACCATCACATGCGGGGCCATCACCACGCAGGCAGTCACCGGGAAGCGGCTCGCATGCAGCAGGGCGATGCTGCCGCCGTCCGAGTGGCCCACCAGCACGGGTGCCTTCACGTGCAAGGCCTCAAGCAGCGCAGGCAACACCACCCAGGCTTCATCGTGCATGTAGTCCGGCTTGAGCCGACCCAGGCCCCGCACGTCTGGCACGGCGTCTGACTGGCCATAACCCCGGCGTGAATACACCCAGCCTGCGCGGCCTGAGGCCTGGCACAACTGCGCAGGCCAGTCGCGCCACATCGCCACTGAACCCAGGCCTTCGTGCAGGAAGACGAGCGGGGCGAGGTGGGTCGTGGCCGGGTTTGCGGCAATGTGGTGTACCTCCAGGTGCACGCCGTTGATGTTGATCCGGTCCATGCGGGTGATGGTACGGGACTTGGCAAGTCACTCCCCAGGGTTTTCAAACTCCGAGTTTTTGAAGCGCAGCACTTTGCAGTTTTCCTTCACGGCGCGCTGCAGGTTGTCGTCGAAACCCGTTGCAGTCTCAGCCTGAATTTCGATAGCAATTTTGACCTTGACACCGGGGCGGGACAGTGGGTTCTACAGCGGGGAACTCGGTGGAACCCGGCGATTTGGGTCGTGCTGCTTCTTCAGCGGCGCCTTGCGACTCGGCATATCCGGCGGCGGTAGTTGACTCAATCAGTAGAAGTGCAGCGTCAAGAATCAACGAAGTTCGCTGGCCAAAGCTGAAGCCTACATAGCGGTCCGTATCGAAGCCCTGCGCAAAGCCAAAGAAGTCCCTGCTCTGCGTACCCATCGCCATGGTGTTTTCAAACACCGTGTCGTCTTTGAGGCGCGGCAGATATAACTGCTGGCAGCTCTGCTGCCACACATTCTGCGCGTTGACGTGTTTGACATCATCCTTCCAGAACCAGTCTTTTAATACTTTGGCCAGGTGGATGGGTGCCCACTCGGTAATCAGGAGTTCTTTCTCCTTCAAAACCCGTTCAATTTCCTGCGACAAATTGGGCGCACCAGGGTTGACAGGCCAGTGTTCCCACTTGATCTCGGACAGGCCTCCACCTTTTCCGTTCATGGGCTTGGCCTCCTGCATCGGTGCCAGCATCCATTTATAGGTCTCGCGGATCATGCGGCGCAAGGCGTCGTTGGCATCGTCAAAGCTGGCGCTGGCCTGACGCGACTGATACTGGTCCAGGTTGAGCTTCATCTCCTTGATGTCGCCCACGATGGATTGCCACGCCAAGGTGGAGCGCACCTGGTCTTTCAATCGGTTCTCACTGTCAAAGTCGGCCGCCAGAAAAATCAAACGGTTTTGCTTGAAGCGCGGCTGCTCGCCACGGTGTTTCAAAATTCCGGTCGCCTGTGTAGTGGCGAGGCGCTGGTCACTGCGGCTGAGAGCGGCATCCGGCGGTAGCACGACTAGTCGCAATTGAAAGTCGTCTGGCACATCGCCGCTGGCGGTGAAGATGTGCGTGCCGCCAAATATGCCTGACGCAAGAATCTTCTGCATCCGGTCACGGATGGCAGGAAACACGTCCTCCTTGTCCTTAAAGCGCCGCTTGCGCTCTTCCATTTCCCGGCGCAGGTTGGGGCGCGTATCAAACCAAAAAAGGTTGTTGCCACTGTTGAGGTAATGCAGGCGGTCACCCAGGCGGCGCAGTGCGTCTTTGTAAATGCCCACCTGCTGGCCCGGTTGGGCTACGCCCAACACAATGCGTTCCAGCTCAATGCCGCGCACCATCTGGTTGGCCGTGGTGGGCGCACTGCCCAAGAAAATGGTTCGCGCTGCGCGGCGGCAGGCCTGCACACTGCCAAGGCGGGTGTCCAGGTTTTCAATCTCGGTGGTCTCCGCGCGTTCGCCATCTACATCGCGCTCTACCACTGGGTCCCAACCTGGGGGCAGGTAGTAAATCAGGTCGTTGCGAGTTTCTGCATCGGCCAGTGGAAAGCTGCCCGGCATGATGATCGGGTCTTTGTCGTTGTCTTTCCAGAGCCGGTGAATTACCTTAGCCATCAACTTGAGGACACCACGGGTGCGCTGAAAGTTGTCCAGCGTGGACCAGTCTTCATACAGACGGTCAAACACCTCGGGGTGAATCGGGTAGGCGCGCACCAGTCTGTCAAAGTAACGGCTGTCTTGCGTCTCGCGCGGCAGGTCTGCGCTATTGGCCGTGTAGAAGTCTGCAAACTGCCGGCACACCGACTCTGCGGCCAGCTTATCGTTGATGGTTGAAAAAAGGCGGCGGCGCACGATCTCAAACGCTTCCTCCGTACCCACAGGTTTCCACAGCGCCTGCACACGCCCGAAGTAGTGGGCTAGCGAGGCCAGCGCCTTCACACCTCGCTGGCTGCCCGCCTCTTTGTCCGACTCGGGTAACGATGCCAACAGCACCGCCGTGGGTACCGCCTTCAGCGCCTCGGTCAGCGCCTGCACAAAGCTCAGGTTGGAGTCAAAACTTCCCCCTGTCAGCGCTTTGCCGTCTTCAAACTGGCGCACATAGGCCACCAGTTCGTCAATCAATATCACACAGGGTGCGTAGCGGGCCAGCAGAGTCTCCAGCACCGCCTTGCCGGGTGACGTGCCCGACACATCGGCATCGGCCAGGCTTGCACCGCTTGGGGGTTTTGTTCGTAGGCCCGCTTGATAGGCTTTTGCGGCGTGAAGCCCCAGCGCTTGAGGTATTTGCCGATGCTGCGCACGTGCAGTTTGATGCCGTACTCCTGTTCGATCAGTTGGCCCACGGCGGCACGGCTCCACAGGAAGAAGTCCATCTTGAGTTGCTCGGGGCGCTTGTCGATGATGGTGCGCTGCAAGCTGTCCTCCTGGGCTTCAGTCAGCGTGCGTCCGACACCCGGGCTGCGCCCGCGCAAGCCCGGTCGGATGGCAGCCCAGCCGCCTGACTCAAACAGGTCGATGCAGGCTCGCACCGGCGGGTAGCTCAAGCCCGTCATGTCAACGATCTGCATGATCTTGATGCCCTTCTTGTGCAGCCTCACGACTTGCTTGCGCCGCTCGTGCAGTTGCTCCAGTGTTTGCTTTCGTGCGTTTTCTTTTTCCATGATTCTTTGATTCGAAAAACATGGGAAAGTTCATAGTTAACTGGGCCGGATCAATAGTGGGATGCGCGCGGCAGCACCTGGGCTTGCAAATGCCTGAAGCGTTGACTACAATTGTGGTAATTTTTGAAAGGCAAGCCATGTCCACCGTTTCCATGCGTATTGACGAGTCCTTGATCAGCGCTGCCCGCGCCGCTGCCAAGGCGGAATTCCGTACCGTCCAAGGGCAAGTAGAGTTCTGGGCCAAAGTGGGGCGCGCCGCGCTGGACAACCCCGATCTGCCAGCCTCCTTTATTGCCGAAAGCCTCATGAGCTCGGCCGAACCACGGGAAGGCAGCACGCCTTTTGTGCCTCGTAGCCGCGCCGCCACCGTGTCGACATGAGTTGGCAAGTCGAGCAAACACGGCGCTTCGCCCGCGTTTACAAAAAGCTGACCAACGCCACACTGATTGCCGACACCGATGAAGCGGTTGCCACTGTGGCAGACAACCCCGATGTGGGTGAGCGCAAAAAGGGCGACTTGGCCCAGCTCTGGGTACACAAGTTCCGCAGCCAGGGCCAGCTGTACCTGCTGGGCTATACCCGCGAGGAAGACGTGCGCCTGGTCTACCTGGAAGCCCTGGGGCCGCATGAGAATTTCTACCGGGATTTGAAGCGGTGAAGAAGGCACAGCATGAACCGTACGCACAAGCCTCCCCATCCCGGCGCTGCGCCTGTCGGACTTGCTGGGCACTAGCGCGGAGTTGTGGCTGGGCATGCAAAGCGCCTACAGCCTGTGGCAGGCCGCCCAGCAGCCACGCCCGCTGGTTCAGCGGATGACCGTGGCGGCGTAAGCCAATGCTGCCACCAGCCCATGCTGCGCCTTCGTGAGAAGCTAATGAATTGATAGCAAATCCATTCGGTAACGGGCCCGCCGTTGCAATAGGCAAAGAGATGGTGATGTCAGCCAAGGCAATGCCCTACATATCCAAGCTGACCTGGGAACCGGAAATGCCAGCCTCATTGGCCGCCTGCTCAATGCTCTGCCACGCCGTCACCAACTCGTTGTAAGCCCGCGCATCCTCAGCCCAGCCTTTGCGTTCGCACAGGGTATAGAGGCGGTAGGCGAGGGCGCGCATGGGCTCGGCGCGCTCGGGCATACGAGCCAACAAGGTGCCAGCGGCTGTTTCTGCGTCCTGGTTGAGGGCACGAATCAGTTGGTGCAGTGATTCCCACACGGGCGTGCGGGCATCCTGCTCGGGGCTCCAGTCTTTGGCCAATTCGGCCCAGCGCATCAGGCGCAAGTTGCCTGCGCTGCTGGCCACCACGCCGGAATCGACCAAGCCCCCTACGCTGGTGCCCTTGGCGCGGGCCAGCACATCGGCATCGCCAAACTTGGCCGTGGCCCAGCCCTGCTGGTCGAACCAGGCCAGGCAAAACTGGGTATCGTGGTCAAAGTCGTCTTCGGCGAAGAAGCGGTTGATGAGTTGCAACGCGGTGCGCACGCTCATGGGCTTGCCGTCGGCTTCCAGCACCGCGCTGTACTGGCTGAAGATGGCCATGCCGGGGCCGATGATGGCTTGCGACAAGTCCACGGGGGCGACGGGCGAATTGACACCGCCGCGCGTCATGTCCAGCAGCGCGTCGGGCAGCGCGGCGTTGAGTTCTCGGATGAACTCTCGGCGGCTGATGGTGGGGGCGTCAATAGCGCGCTGGCGGCAGACGAGGACGATGCTGGAGGCTAAGGCGTTGGTGCCACTGGCGATCATCCGGCTGCCGTTTTCTGTCCGCATGGGCCAGGTGCCAGCGATGGTGAAGCCCGCGCGAAGTACAGCCTCCAAAAAAGTTACCCAACCGGTGCTGTGTGTGCCGTAGAGTCTGGTCTCATGACCACCACATGAAAGCGTGCCCGCGATGTCCAAACTGCAACTCAGCGACGAGGAAATCACACAAAAGCGCAATGCACCCCCCCC
>JANOAP010000008.1:0-1777 GCA_031411175.1 Rhodoferax sp.
CATCATCACGCCGCGTGATTCGATTGATGTGAATGGCAATCCGGTCGAGGTTGTCACCAAGGGACGCCATGACCCTTGCGTCGGCATTCGCGCCACGCCGATCGCCGAGGCCCTGTTGGCCCTGGTGGTGATGGAGCACGCCCTGCGCCAGCGTGCCCAGTGTGGTGATGTGCGGGTCAGCACGCCGGACATCGAAGCCGCGCGGCACAACTAGCCGAGTAGGTGGTTGCCTGTCCTTTCACGAGGCTGCCAGCAATCTGAATGCCGGGCGGGTGCCAAACAGCACGCCGTGTTCCATGAAGTTCTCGTCCGGTACGGCCAGCCGGAAGTTTTCGGTGACCAGCACTTCGCCACCGCGTGCCATCTCTTCCCCGAGCTTGGACGCGGCATTGACTTCGGCACCCCACACCTCGTTATCGTCCACCCGCAATACCTGGCCGTAGCCCATGCCAATGCAGACCTCAATGGTTTCCTCGGGGCTGCGCTGCGGATTGAGGGCTTCGGTAGCCGCGACCATGGCGCGTGCGGCAGCCAGCGCTTCGGAAGGTAAATCGAAAACTGCCAGCAATGAATCACCTTCCCGCTTGAGGCACTGGCCCCCATGCTGCTGGATCAAGGGCATGAACAGCGCTTCAGACTCCTGAATCAACTGCAGGAAATGCAGAATGCCAAAAGCTTCTACCGTGCGCGAAAAGCCGACCAGGTCAGTGAACATAATGGCCTGCGTGCGGCCAAACCGCGCCCAGATGGCTGCATCCACTGCGGCGCGGTCAGCATGCGGCGCACGCCGCGTCGCCAGTAAATTTGCCAATTCATCAGAATCTGCCATGTCGGACTCCCAGGTCTGCGCACCTGCCAGGCGGCGCGCATTGAAAACGGTCTCTTACACAAAGATACACGTGAATTATGCTTCAAGCCCACAAAAAATGGGCTTGGATAGCTATAAAAAACGGAGCGATCAGGCGGTAACTCCAGAGCGACGGGTTGCCAATACCCCTTGATCCATGTCGAGGTTGATGTAGGCAGTTGCTAATATTCCTGTAATTTCAGAAAATACTGAAAATTCAATCAAGAAAGTCACAATGAACCTGCCACCGCTTACCCAGCGCTTCGTTTTGCACTTTGGCGAAATGGGCAGCCGCTGGGGCATCAATCGCACGGTGGGGCAGATTTACGCGCTGCTGTACGTCTCGCAAAAGCCGCTAAACGCTGACGAAGTGGGCGAGGCGCTAAGTTTCTCGCGCTCCAATGTGAGCATGGGGCTCAAGGAATTGCAGTCGTGGAACCTGGTGCGCCTGATGCACCAACCCAATGACCGGCGCGAATACTTCTCGGCACCCGAAGACGTGTGGGCCATCTTCCGCACCCTGGCGGCCGAGCGGCGCAAACGCGAGATTGACCCTACCTTGTCGATGTTGCGCGAGGCCTTGATGGAGCAGCCCAGCGTGGCCGAGGACATTCATGCCCAGGCGCGCATGACCCAGATGCACGATTTCATTGAACTCATGACCAATTGGCTGGATGATGTGCAAAAAATGGATTCGGCCACGTTGGCCAGCCTGATGAAGATGGGCTCCAAGGTGCAAAAGCTCATCGAGATGAAAGACAAGGTGAAGCAGGTGTTCACCCTGTCGCCCGAAGCTACCACTGCACCCCAACCAGAGGCAACACACGATGGAAAACTTTGACCCTGTGGTGCTGGCCCGCATCCAGTTTGCGGCCAACATGACCTTCCACATCCTGTTCCCCACCATCAGTATTTCGATGGGTTGGGCGC
>JANOAP010000009.1:0-19491 GCA_031411175.1 Rhodoferax sp.
CATCAACAAGCTCGCGTTCACTGGCAGCACGGAGGTCGGCAAGCGCATCGCGCAGGCGGTCGCGGGCACGAAGAAGAAGTCACGCGCAGTGCGGTGCATTCGGCCCGGCACGCGTCAGGCAAGGCTGCCCCGAGCTGGCCCGCGCACTTGAAAAATATCATCTTCCTGGGCACGCCACACCATGGCGCGCCGCTGGAGCGGGCAGGCAATTGGCTGGACGTGTTGCTGGGCAGCACGCCCTACTCGGCACCGTTTGCCAGACTGGCCCAGTTGCGCAGCGCCGGCATCACCGACCTGCGCTATGGCCATGTGGCCGATGAAGACTGGCAAGGCCACGACCGCTTCCGCAAGAAGCCCGACAGTCGCCAGCCCATGCCCCTGCCCGACGGCGTGGCCTGCTACACCGTGGCCGCCACCACTGCCGCCAAGCGTAGCCTGCTGGCCGACCGGCTGCTGGGCGATGGCCTGGTGCCCCTGCACAGCGCGCTGGGCCAGCATGATGACCCGAAACTCAGCCTGGCGTTTGCCAAAGACCGGCAATGGATTGCTTACCGGATGAATCACATGCAATTGCTGGGCAGCCCCGACGTGACGAGGCAGATGCTGGCTTGGCTGGCGCCAGAGCCAGTCTGAATTTTCTGCCGACCAGGGCAAGAGCCGCCCGCCAAGTCTTGAAACCGCTGCCTCTCGCCCATAATTGAGGGTTGCTTGCGTCGCAGCGCGGTTCTGCGGCCGCGCAATCCTTTTTGTTGAGACGACTCTTTCCCATTTTTTAAAATGACAAAACAAACCCATTCCTTTCAGGCCGAAGTGGCCCAACTGCTGCACCTGGTTACCCATGCGCTGTACTCCAACAAGGAGATTTTCCTGCGCGAGCTGATCTCCAACGCGTCAGACGCCTGCGACAAGCTGCGCTTTGAGGCCATCAACGACAGCGGCCTGTACGAAGACGCTCCGAACCTGGAAGTGCGCGTGTCGTTCGACAAGGACGCCAAAACGCTGACCATCACCGACAACGGCATCGGCATGAGCACACAGGAAGCCATTGACCACCTGGGCACCATTGCCAAGAGCGGCACTAAAGACTTTGTGAGCAAGCTCAGTGGCGACCAGAAGGCCGACTCACAACTCATTGGTCAGTTTGGCGTGGGCTTCTACTCTGGCTTTATCGTGGCCGACAAGATCACTGTGGAGTCGCGCCGCGCGGGCATGAATGCGGCTGAGGGCGTGCGCTGGATCAGCGGTGGCGCGGGCGACTTTGAGGTGGAAAGCATCACCCGTGACAAGCGCGGCACGAGCGTCATCCTGCACCTGCGTGAAGACGCCATGGACTATGCCAGCGCCTGGAAGGTCAAGGGCATCATCAATAAATACTCGGACCATATCAGTCTGCCCATCCTGATGGAAAAGGAAGAATGGAAAGACGGCGAGCTGATCAACCCGAGTGATGAAAAAGGCGGCCGACAGCCCGGCGCCATGGTCAAAACCGGCGAATGGGAAACCGTCAACAAGGCCAGCGCCATCTGGAGCCGCGCCAAGAAAGACATCACCGACGAGCAGTACGACGAGTTCTACAAGCAGATCAGCCACGACTTTGAAGCCCCGCTGGCCCGCACTCACAACCGGGTGGAAGGCAGTACCGAATACACCCAGTTGCTCTACATCCCCGGCAAGGCACCGATGGACTTGTGGAACCGCGAGAAAAAAGGGGGCCTGAAGCTGTATGTGAAGCGCGTGTTCATCATGGACGACGCCGAAGCCCTGCTGCCGACCTACCTGCGTTTTGTCAAAGGCGTGGTGGACTCCGCCGACCTGCCACTGAACGTGAGCCGCGAGCTGTTGCAGGAAAGCCGTGACGTGAAAGCCATTCGCGACGGCTGCACCAAGCGCGTGCTGGGCATGCTGGAAGACCTGGCGAAACATGACAAGGTGCCAGAGGCCGCTACCGAAGGGGCCTCCAAGTCCACCACCGACGGCGTGACCGATGTCGTCAGTGCCGAAGACAAGACCGAGGCAGAAGCCAACGCCGGCAAGTACACCAAGTTCTACAACGAGTTCGGTGCTGTCCTCAAGGAAGGCCTGGGCGAAGACTTCGCCAACAAGGAACGCCTGGCCAAGCTGTTGCGCTTTGCCAGCAACACCACGGACACCGTGAGCGTGGGGTTTGCCGACTACAAGGCGCGCATGAAGGAAGGCCAGGAGGCCATTTACTACATCACCGCCGACACCCTGCCTGCGGCCAAAAACAGCCCACAACTCGAAGTGTTCAAGAAAAAGGGCATCGAAGTGCTGCTGATGACCGACCGTGTTGACGAGTGGGCGCTGAACTACATGCACGACTTCGACGGCACGCCGCTGCAGAGCGTGGCCAAGGGCGCGGTCGATCTGGGCAAGCTGCAGGACGAGACGGAGAAAAAGGCCGCCGAAGAAGCTGCCGAAACTTTCAAGCCGTTGCTGGCCAAGCTGAAGGAAGCGCTGAAGGACAAGGCCGAAGACGTGCGCGTCACCACGCGTCTGGTCGATTCACCCGCCTGCCTGGTGGTGCAGGACCACGGCATGAGCACCCAGCTAGCACGCATGCTCAAACAGGCTGGGCAGGAAGCCCCTGAAGTGAAGCCGGTGCTGGAAGTGAACGCAGAACACGCGCTGGTCAAAAAGCTGGACGGCTCGGTGCATTTCAACGACCTGGCGCACATCCTGTTTGACCAGGCGCTGCTGGCCGAAGGCGGCATGCCGGCCGACCCGGCAGCTTATGTCAAGCGGGTGAACGCGCTGCTGGTGTAGACGTTGGGCCAGGTCATTTTTATCAAATGGCCTACAGAAAAATATCCTTGTAAATTCGTCACGCCATGATTAAAATGCAAGGATGTTTTCCCGCCTGGCATTGCCCAAAATCATCGAGCACCTGACATGGAGTCCGGCTGTTGGTATTTTGGGGCCTCGCCAGGTCGGCAAGACAACACTGGCCAAAACAGTCGCTGCTGACCCGGCAACATCCATCTATCTGGACCTGGATAGTCCTCAGGCCCTGGCCAGACTGGGCAATCCTGCTGCATTTTTTGCGGCCAACAGGCAACGCCTGGTCGTGCTGGACGAAATTCAGAATCAGCCGCAAATATTGAGCGAGTTGCGCGGTGAGATTGATGAAGACCGTCGCCCGGGCCGCTTTTTGCTGCTGGGGTCAGCCTCTTTCAAGCTGCTCAAGCAGTCGCAGTCGCTGGCAGGTCGGTTGTCTCTGGTGGACATGTCTCCCCTGGTGCTGAGTGAAGTATTTCAAAACTTCGAAGATACGCAAACCCTTTGGCTCAGAGGCGGTTTCCCCAACAGTTATCTGGCGAAGACCGCCAGCGCCTCATGGGACTGGCGTATGGCCTTGATCCGGCACTTTCTGAACACCGATTTACCGGCGCTGGGCATCAACGTCGAGCCGCAATTGATGCATCGCTTTTGGCGTATGGTGGCGCATTTGCACGGGCAAATGTTCAATGCCTCAGCCATCGCGGCATCGCTGGGAATCTCTGCTTCGACCACGGGGCGTTACCTGGACCATCTGTGCGACACCCTGATGGTCCGACGGCTGGAGCCCTATTACGTCAATCTGGGCAAGCGGCTGGTCAAGACACCCAAGGTTTACGTGCGTGACAGCGGCTTGTTGCACAGCCTGCTGGGCATCCGTGAGGTCAATGACCTGTTGGGCCACCCCAGCACGGGCGCATCGTGGGAAGGCTTTGTGGTCGAGCAAATTGCCAGCCACCTGCCTGCGGGGGCAACCCTATCGTTCTACCGGACGGCGGCGGGCGCGGAGCTGGACGTGGTGGTGGAACAGGGGCATAAGAAACTGGGCTTTGAAGTCAAGTTTTCCAGCGCGCCCAAGGTCACCAAAGGCTTCTGGCAAGCCTGTGAAGACGTGGGTGTGGATGCGGCCTGCATCGTGGCACCCGTGCAGTCTGGCTGGCAGGTGCAAGATAAAGTTGATGTGATCGCCGTTGCCGACATCCCGGCACGACTGGAACTCCTGAATCAATAGCGCTTTAAGCATGTGCACAAAGCATCTGCGATGATCTACCTGTCTTGGAGGTAACCCATGGGTCAACTCAACACGTCATATCTGGCTTCGTTCTGGTCCCCCGCCATGATCGAGGTCAACCTGCTGGTGGTCGCCAACCTGGTGGGAGCGCTGCTGCTGGGTTTGCTGGTGGGCTATGAACGCTCTTACCATGGGCGCGCGGCAGGCATGCGCACCTATGGCATCGTGTGCATGGCGTCGGCTGCGCTTACCGTGTTTGCCGGCTACCCCGGCGCATGGTGGGGCGGCAACCATACCAACCTGGCCCCCATAGACCCCACCCGGGTCGTGCAGGGCATCGTCACAGGTGTCGGCTTTCTGGGGGCGGGCCTGATCATGAAAGACGGGCGCAACATCACTGGCTTGACCACGGCGGCATCGATCTGGGCTTCGTCGGCCATTGGCGTGCTGGTGGGCATTGGCTTTTATGGCGCGGCCATTTTGCTGTCGGTGATTTCGGCCAGCCTGATGATGTGGGGCGGCAAGCTGGAGGCCAAGCTGCCGTCACGCCGCGCCATGGGCGTGAGCATGACTTTCTCTACCGACTTTGAACCCAGCGAGGTGGTGCTGAAAGACACCATCCGCCAATGGGGTTATGCGGTGGCCGAGGGCTCGCTGAACATCGCCAGCACCAGCAAGACGGTCACCTGGCATTTTGTGATGGTGGCGCTGAAAAGCCACCCCAACCCCAGCTCGCTGTTTGACCTTTCACGCCATTTGCGCCAGCTAGCCGGCATGGACACGCTGCACATCACGCATGCGCGGAATTGATCGCTACTCGAACCCGGCCGTCTGGCGCAGGGCAGCGGACTCGGCGCGGCTTAGCAAATCCAACAACGCCGTGGCCAAGGCCGCATTAGCCGCACGCGTGCACACGGCAGCCGTGTAAACCGTCGCCAGTTCAAATTCCGACGGCAATGGGGCCACCCAGGTCACGCCGGGGGTATGCAAAATCTCGGTCATCTGGGTACAGCCGATCAGCCCGCTCTGCGGGGCCTGTGCCATTGCGCCCATGGCGGTGGCACCGTTCGGAAATGTCTTCAGCCGATCACCCAAAGCAACGTCGATTCCCAGCGCCTTGAGCACTTTCATGAAGTGAATGCCCGCCGTCGATTTGACGGCGTCCGGAAAATACACGCCCTTAGCGGCCAGCAAGGCGGCCTTTAGCGCGGCGGGGTCGTCCACGTTTGGGGCTGGTTCGCCCGCCTTCACCGCGATACCGGTCTGGACCACGCCCAGCGCCCGCGCACTGCCTGCGACCACATGGCCACTGGCCGTCAATTGCGTGATGAGCGCATCGGTGAGGATGACGACATCGCAAGGCTCGCCCGACAGCAACCGGTCTTTCATGACCCCCACTGCGCCAAACTCGCCGCTGATGGCACAGCCCTGGCCGACAAGAAATTGCGACTCCAGTGCGCCGACCAATCCCTGGGCTGCGCCGCCACTCAAGAGGTGCAAGGTTTGATTTGTAATCATCGTTTGCCCGTGTCCCGTTCAGTCTGCCTTGATGCCTGCGCTCTGGATGACCTTGGCCCATTTGACAACGTCATCCCGCGCGTATTTGTCAAAGGCTTCCGGCGTCATCACCATGGGAGCCGCGCCCTGCTTGGCCCACAGCGCCTTGACATCCGGCTGACTCACGATTTTGGAGACCGCCTCGTTGAGCTTGTCCACAACCGCCTTGGGCGTGCCCTTGGGCGCCATCAGGCCCAGCCAGATCGTGGCCTCGTAGCCGGGCACGCCAGCCTCGCTCAAGGTGGGCACGTCGGGCAGCACGTCAGAGCGCTGCTTGCCGCTGCTGGCAATGGCCTTGACCTTGCCCGCCTTGACTTGTTCAGCCATGGTCGTCACGGCATCAAACATCAGATCGACCTGCCCGCCAATCACGTCGGTGCGCGCCCCTGTGCTGCCCTTGTAGGGGATGTGCACCAGGTAAACATTGGCCATGCTTTTGAAGAGCTCACCGGCCATGTGGTACGGGGTACCCGGCCCGCTGGACGCATAGTTGAGCCTGCCAGGCTGTGCTGCGGCCAGCGCGATGACTTCCTTGAGCGTGTTGGCTTTGAGCCCCGGATTAGCGACCAGCACCAGGTCGGATGAATTGACCGGTGCCACGGCCACGAAGTCGCGCATGAGCGCAAAGGGCTTGTTGGTGATGAGCGTTTCATTCACCGTCTGCGTGTTGGACATCATCAGCAAGGTGTAGCCGTCTGGCGCAGACTTGGCCGCCACGTCGGTGCCAATTACCGAGCCCCCACCAGGGCGGTTTTCCACCACGAAAGGCTGGCTCAGCGCGTCACCCAGGCGCTGGCCCATGAAGCGCGCAAAGTTGTCTGCCGGCCCACCCGCCGCAAACGGCACGATGATTTTCACGGGCCGGTTTGGATACGCTTGCGCCAGCACGGCACCATGGCCAGTCGCCATGACGATCAAGGACAGAAGCACCGGGCGAAACAGTTTGAATCTCATGGGAGGTCTCCAGTTTTTTGGGGGGCGGTCGGCTCAGTCGAGCTTGCCAATGCGCTTGACCACATCGACCATGCGCAACGCGTCGGTCTGCACGTATTTTTCAAAATCGGCTGAGTCCTGGTACTGCACCGGGCTGCCCGCGTTTTGAATGATGTCGCGAACCTTGGCATCTTGTACGGCACTGCTTGCGGCCGCACGCAGGCGCTGGGCGATGGGCTCGGGCGTGGCCTGGGCTACGAACAGGCCCGACCATTGCGCGTATTCGGCGTTCAAGCCCGAGTCTTTGAGGCTGGGCACATCTGGCAGCGATGCCAGTCGGCCATTGCCCCAGTGCGCCAGCACCCGCAGCTTGCCAGCCTTGACGTGTTGCAACACCGTCGCAGGGCCGCTGGAGACGGCATCAATCTGCCCGCCCAGCAATGCCACCACCGCCGGGCCAGCCCCGGTGAACGGCACGTGCGTCAGCTTGAACCCCGCCGTCTGCGCCAGGATTTCCATGGGCACGTGCATGGTGCCGTAGTTGCCTGAAGACCCGTAGTTGATGGCGGCAGGCCGCTTCTTCGCATCGGCCACAAAGTCTTGCACCGTCTTCCAGGGCGCATCCGCACGCACGGCCAGCACGGTGGGGTCTGCCGTGAATCGCGCGATAGGGCGCAGGTCTGCCAGGGCATACATGGGCGCGCGGCCGAGCACCACATCGGCCTCGGGCAACACGGTCAATGACGACAGCGCCATCACTACGGTGTAGCCATCGGGTCTGGCCTTGGCCGCAAACGCCATGCCGATGCCTCCACCCGCACCCGCCTTGTTTTCAATGATGACCGGCTGGCCCAGGTCACGCGACATGGCCTCGGCCACAGGGCGGGCGACCAGGTCAGCCAGCCCGCCGGGCGGGAACGGCACGATCATGGTGATGGGGCGGTTGGGAAACGTAGCTTGCGCCAGCGCCATTGCGGGCAACAGGCTGCTGACGCCCGCCACAAGGTGACCTAAGGCCAAGCTTGCCAAGAGTGTTCTGCGTTTCAAAGCTGTCTCCTGAAATTCACCGATGAACTGGGCGGATTATGGAGGGGGAATTGAAATGGTGCTTAGGTGTGGGTTCAATGGTTCGAGCTTGTTGGAGCACCGCGCGGCGACCGGGAACCTTGCTAAACCGAAGCGTCACGGAACGCCCTGAGGACTGTATTGATACGGGTTTGGTAACCCGTCCCTTGTGCCTTGAACCAATCAAGCACATCTTGATCCACCCGCAGCGAAATGGATGCTTTGCTCGGCAACGGCGTCAGCCCTTTGCGAACCAGGCCGCGGACAATGTGCTTTACCTCAGATTCCAGGTGTGTGGGCGTCGGTTTTGCGTCATCCGCGCCGGATTTCAGACGCCCCCAATCAGTTTTGGATTTCATCGAAGTAGATTTGCGACTCGCGCTTGGTAGTTTTTCGGAACGAGATGACGCGGATTTCATGTTCATTCTCCGTGTGTACGACTGAAACAGTGATGCCAGCGAGCATGCCCAGCGTAACGAAGCGTTGCTCACCGTAGGAGAAACGGTCATCCTCGAAAGTAAACGTTACGCCTTCAAAGACGCTTGCGGCATCCACGAAATCAAGCCCATGGGCTTTGATGTTCGCAGCACGTTTCGCTTCTGACCAAGTGAACTCCATGCTCGCAGTGTATATACGAAACGTATTGGCATCAAGTGATGCTTATCTACGGTTTAGCGCCACCGGTAGCTGCCACTTGGGTACTTTCGAAATCCCCACGCGGGTTGTGCGCGCCTACTTTGCCACTCCAAAACCGCATGCGCATTGCGCCGTCGCCGTGCCGGGCGGGCAGCGGCCCACGGGGCGCAAAACGTCAAACAACCAAAGGCGGCTCCTGCATCGCCTCCATCTGCTCCTCCAGCATCTGCACCAGCCCCTGCCAGAAATCACTGGTGCCAAACCAGGGGAAGATGATCGGAAAGGTCGGGACGTGCCAGCGACGCGCCAGCCAGGCGCTGTAGTGAATCAGCCGCAGCGTGCGCAGTGGCTCGATCAGCGCCAGCTCACGCCGGTCAAATTCACGGAACTGCTCATACCCATCCACCAGGGCACCGAGCTGCCGCGTGCGCTGCTGCCGGTCGCCACTGAGCAGCATCCAGAAATCCTGCACAGCCGGCCCCATGCGCGCGTCATCCAGGTCCACAAAATGCGGGCCAGGCCCCGCGCTGGCCGGGGACTCCAGCGGCGTCCACAAAATGTTGCCAGGGTGGCAGTCGCCATGCAGCCGCAACAGGCGTAGGGGCTCATTTTCAAGGTCATTTAGGGCTCTAGCCCCCGTCAAACAAGCTTGAACAGCTATTAAATCAATAGCGGTCTGGGAAATTTTCTCCCACGCAGACTGCACGTCCAGCGGTACCTTCTGGTGGCCCAGCAGCCAGTCGCGTGACTCGATGCCAAAGGTCTGCACATCCAGCGTGGGCCGGCTGGCGAAGGGCCGTGCGGCACCCACGGTGTGGATGCGCGCCAGGAAGCGGCCTATCCACTCCAGCACGTCAGCATCGTCAAGCTCGGGCCGACGACCACCCCGGCTGGGGCTCACGCTAAAAGCAAAACCGTTGAAGTGATTGAGCGTGGTGCCGTTGACCGTCATGGGGCCGATCACGGGGATCTCGGCGGCCATCAGCTCGGCGCTGAAAGCGTGCTCTTCCAGAATCTGCGCTTCGCTCCAGCGCTGCGGGCGGTAAAACTTGGCCACCACCG
The DNA here is from genome assembly GCA_031411175.1 of Rhodoferax sp. Classification (GTDB taxonomy): domain Bacteria; phylum Pseudomonadota; class Gammaproteobacteria; order Burkholderiales; family Burkholderiaceae_C; genus JANYCG01. The sequence goes on from JANOAP010000009.1 coordinate 9,281, forward strand.
CCGGGCCGTCTTCCAGATGCAGCTGGTACACCCGGTTTTCATAAGAGCTCAGGGCCAGCAGGCGGCCATCACCATACAGCCCCACACTGGCCAGCGCGTCCATCACGACATCGGGGGTGAGTGCCTCAAACGCGTGGACATCTGGGGAAGCGGACGAGTCGGAAGGAAGTGAATGCATGCCGTGATTGTCGGGGTCCGGCAGCTTCACCGCCCCTGACCCAGCCGGTCGGCCATGAAGTCCGGCAAACCGGCCCGTCGGATCGCCGCCGCCGCGCCCTCATGGTCGTAAGGCACGCGATAAAAAGTCAATTGCAGCCGCTCGGTGTCAAACATCGCATACATAGCCAGCGGATTGCCGTCGCGCGGCTGCCCGACCGAGCCGATGGTGGCAAGCCAGTGGCGGTGACTCGGCACAGGCAGCGGCACGCCGGGCGTTGGCGTGAACTTCATCAGGCCCGCACGAACATCCTCACCTCGGCAATACAGGGTCTGCATGTGCACATGGCCGCCAAACACGTGGCGCACCTCGGGCAGCACCGCGGCCGCGTCCAGGCTGGCCGCCGCTGCGGGCGCGTCATACACATAGCGCCACAGCTCGGGCCCGTCCATGCTGGCGTGGACCAGCAGCATGGTTTGCTGCTGCAGGGTCATGGGCAGGTCGTTCAAAAAACTCTTCTGGGCCTCATCGAGCTGGTCATGGGTCCATTCCGCCGTGGTTTCGCCGTAGGTCTTGACGTCCACCGGGGGGAATACCGCCATGTCGTCGTGGTTGCCCTTGATGAGCAAGGCCCCGCCCCGTGCGAGCTCCTGCGCCCGCTGGACCACCGCCACAGGGTCGGCCCCATAACCTACCAAGTCACCCAACAACGCATATTGCTGGGCACCCAGCCCTTGTGCGTGGGCCAGGCAGGTATCAAAGGCCTGAATATTGGCGTGAATGTCCGACAGCAAGGCCAGTTTCATGGGCTTTGTACCGGCACCGGCACCGGCACCTGCACTGGACACACCGACAGTACATGCCCCAGGCGTGGGTCGCCCCGGCCCGCCAGCACCAAGGCGTATGCCGCGTTGACCTGGTCGGCACCCACGTGGTGCTCCACCTGGATCCACGGGCTGGCTGGGTTGCAGGCTTTGGCAGTGAAGGCATACCAGGCCTGAGCCAGGCGCTTGCCAAACTCGGCCGGACCCCATTCGCCTGAGCGTTTCTTGATTTGTGCCGGCGCAAAAAACAACGTGGCGCGCGGCCCCGGCAGGTCTTTGCCGCCACCCAACTGCTCCACGTGCGTGCCGCCGATAGAGCAGCTGTATTTCAGGTTGGCAAAGCGCGAATGAATCGCATGGCGCAATGCAGCGTTACCCGCAAAGTCCACATAGACGCAAGCCCGGTCGGCCTCGATCGCGTCAAGCTGGTCGTAGGTGAGTACACGGTGATAGCAGCCCAGGCTTTCGCAAAACGCCACGTTGCCGGGCGACGTCAGGCCCACCACCTCCATGCCGGGGCGCTGGTGCAGGCCGAATGCGGTGGCATAGGCCGTCTTGCTGGACGCGCTGGACAGCAGGGCCACGCCGGGGTTGATCCCTGACGCGCCCCCTGACGCACCAGCAGGTACCCGCTGGGCACCAAAGAACTGGTTGTCGGCCATGAAATCGTCAATCAACCAGGCCGTGGTGAACAAGGGCCGCAACAGGGCCTGAATGTCCTCCGACTGCGGTGTGTAAAACGGGTCTGCCGCACAGCGCGTGTACTGGTTGTAGACCGGGTGAAGCTCGGCCCGGTGCGGCGCGCCGTCGTAAAAACTGCCGGATGTTAACCGCGTGGGTGCCAGCACCACACTGGAGGCCATGGGGAAGTAGCCATACAGCCGCTCCCCCACTGCGATACCCGCCTGAGTTGACTCGATCACGCTGCCAAAGCCCCAGACCGGGATGCGGCCAAAGGCGGCGTCTTCTGCCCCGCCGCCCAGCGCCGCCACCGGGAAAAACTGCCAGTAGTTCATGGCATCACCAAACGCCGCATAGGTGATGTTGTTAGACGTCAGCGCGAATTGGTCGATGCGTACGCGAACCTGGCTCGCAGCCAGCGGGCTTTGCGGCGTCTCACGCCAGGCCGTAGTTTGAAGCCGGCTCTTGTGCACCAGGAAATCGAGTGTGTTCATGCCATTGCCATCCATAAAAAAAGGCCAGCCCATTTAATGGGGACTGGCCTGACAGGATAACGCCAACGAGCTTGAAGACTGCGCGGGCGCTTGTGAAGATTACGCGAGCGTAATGCTTACTTCAATGTTGCCGCGCGTCGCGTTGGAGTACGGGCACACCTGGTGCGCGGTGTCTACCAGAGACTGGGCTTCAGCACGGTCCATACCGGGCAGGGTCACAATCATCTGCACTTCAATGCCAAAACCGGCGGGGATCTGGCCAATGCCCACGGTTGATGCAATGGACGCATCTGCCGGTACGGCGATTTTCTTCATGCCCGCCACGTGCTTCATGGCACCCATAAAGCAAGCTGCGTAGCCTGCGGCAAACAACTGCTCTGGGTTGGTGGCGCCACCCATGCCGCCGAGTTCTTTAGGGGGCGCGAGCTTCACGTCCAGCAGTCCGTCTGACGACACAGCGCGGCCATCACGGCCACCGGTGGCTGTGGCGTGGGCTTTGTACAAAACTTTTTCTACTTTGGTAACCATGGTGTTTCCTTTGAGGTTTGCTTCACATTGAAGCGGGTTGAAAAAAGAGGCAAAAATTAGCAGTAGATAGGACGCAAAAAAATCTCAAAACAGGCTCTTACGCAGCGCCTGGATTTGCCGGGTGAGTGAGATCAATTCACTCACGGAGCAGTTCGTGGCGCCCAGCACGCCCACCGGCACCGCCGCCGCTTTGGTCTTGAGCTTGCGCCCGGCTGAAGTCAGCGTGATGTGAACGCGACGTTCGTCTGCCACATCACGCACGCGGGCAATGTGACCCAAGGCTTCAAGGCGCTTGAGCAAGGGGGTGAGCGTGCCGGAGTCCAGAAACAGGCGCTCGCCCAGCTCGGAGACCATCATGCCGTCACGCTCCCACAACACCAGCATCACCAGGTACTGCGGATAGGTCAAGCCCAGCGGTGCCAGCAATGGCTTGTAGCGCTTGGTCATGGCCAGGGACGTGGAATACAGCGCAAAGCAAAGCTGGTTGTCCAGCAGCAGGGCGGGGTTGGATTCCTTGGTGTTTAGCGATGGCATGGGAAGAATTATAGGACACAATTAAATTGTGTGAAATTTAATTTGCATCAAATTTAATCTCCATGAAACCGGCCAGGTCACCCGGCATGGTCGGGGTCCGCGCCCTGTTCAACGACCGGAAAATCGCGCGGGCCGCTTTTCGACAAACGACGCCACGCCTTCCTTCGCATCGTCAGAATTGGAAAGGCCGTGCTGCACCGGAATGAAGTCATGCATGGCCACCACCGGGCCCTGCTCCAGCGCTTTGAGCACATTGCGGCGTGTGGCCACGACCGCCAGCGGTGCCTGTTCGGCAATGGTGTACGCAATTTTCAGGGCCTCATCCAGCTCTTGCCCGGCGGGCATCACCCGCTGCACAAAGTTGAGGCGCAGGGCCTCGGCACTGCCGAACTCATCGCCGGTCAGCAGGTGCAGCATGGCGTTGCCCAGGCCTGCGCGTTCGGCCATGCGCAGCGTGGCACCGCCCGTGGCCATGATGCCGCGCTTGACCTCCAGCTGCGAAAACCGGCAGTTGTCCGCCGCCACCACGATGTCGGCGGCGAGCATCAGCTCGATGCCCAGTGTGTAGGTGATGCCCTTGACGGCCACCACCATGGGCTTGACGCGGCGCCGGTAGCCCGGTGTCCCCAGATCGGTGGTCTCGACCAAGCCAAAAGGCACGGCCTTCTCGCCGCGCTTCATCAGCGGCGCCATGGTCGGCAGGTCCAGCCCGGCAGTGAAATGATCGCCAAAGGCGTGAAGCACGCCCACGCGCAGGGCTGGCTCGTCGTCAAGCCGCGTGTAGGCCCGCGCCAGCTCGTCCATCATTTTGGGCGTGAAGCCATTTCGTTTTGCAGGCCGGTTGATGCCGATCAAAAGCACAGCGCCACGGACCTCGCAGAGGACGCCGCCCTCCGCATGGGCATCAGGGTTTACCAGAGTGGTCATTAAAGTGGGCTCCTTAGAAACACATGGGATTTGTAGTCTATCTTCAGCGGGCTCGCGGGCAAAGGCGCAAGACCTCATCCCCATCATCGTTGAAATTTTCATTTGCGGAACCTGAAGAACATGCTTGACTACATCATCATTGGTGGCGGCTCGGCCGGCTGCGTACTGGCCGCCAGACTGACGGAAGACCTCTCAGTGCAGGTGGCACTGCTGGAGGCCGGCCCGGTCGACACCAGTGTGCTGATTCACTGCCCGGCTGGCCTGGCGCTGATGTCCAAGGCAGGTGCCGACACCAACTGGCGTTTTGAGACCGTGCCGCAACCCGGCCTGAATGGCCGCACCGGCTACCAGCCACGTGGCAGGGTGCTGGGCGGCTCCAGCTCCGTCAATGCCATGGTGTACATCCGGGGCCATCGTGCCGACTATGACCACTGGGCGGCTCAAGGCAATGCGGGCTGGTCCTACGACGAGGTGCTGCCGTATTTCAAACGTGCCGAGAACAACGAGAGCGGCGGCAACGCCTTCCATGGCACAGGCGGCCCGCTGAATGTGAAAGACCTCACCAGTCCCAACCGGTTTGGTCCGGTCTTTGTGGAAGCCGGCAGGCAGGCAGGGTTTGCCGTGAACAAGGACTTCAACGGCGCAGACCAGGAAGGTGTGGGCATGTACCAGGTCACTCACAAGAATGGCGAACGCCACAGTGCGGCCAAGGGCTACCTGACGCCCAACCTGGCACGCCCCAACCTGCACGTGGAAACCGGTGCGCACACCACCCGCATCCTCATGGACGGCAAGCGCGCCGTGGGGGTTGAGTATCAGCAGGGCGGCGAGGTCAAGCAGCTCAAATGCTCACGTGAAGTGCTGCTGTGCGCGGGCGCGATTCAATCGCCACAAATACTGATGCTGTCTGGCATCGGGCCTAAAGCCCATCTGCTGGAGAGCGGGATTGCAGTGCTGCACGACCTGCCCGGTGTGGGCCAGAACCTGCATGACCACCCTGACGTGGTGGTCGTGGCGGACGCACCGCACATCAAGGATTTGTTTGGCATTTCCCTGGGCGGGCTGGTGCGCGCCATCAAGGGCATTTTTGAATGGCGCAGCCAACGCACGGGCATGCTGACCACCAACTATGCCGAGGCAGGCGGCTTCCTCAAAAGCCAGCCCGGCGAGGCGGTGCCGGACCTGCAACTGCACTTCGTCATCGCCAAGTTGCTGGACCATGGGCGCAAAACCGTTTTTGGCCATGGCTATTCCTGCCACGTCTGCCTGTTGCGGCCCCTGAGCCGCGGCAGCATCAAGCTGGCCAGCAAAGACCCACTGGCGGCGCCCCTGATTGACCCGAACTTTCTGGGTGAGCGTGACGACATGGACCGCATGATTCGCGGCTTCAAGCTGGTACGCAACATTCTGGCCCAGCCGGTACTCACCGCCTATGGTGCTAAAGAGATTGCCACTTCGCGCGAAGCGCAGACCGACCTTCAGATCGAGCAGTTCATCCGCGACCGGGCCGACACGGTCTATCACCCCGTCGGCTCATGCCGCATGGGCAACGGGCCGATGGATGTGGTTGACGCCAAGCTGCGCGTGCATGGCCTGACCGGCTTGCGCGTGGTGGATGCGTCCATCATGCCGCGCGTGATCGGTGGCAACACCAATGCGCCGGTCATCATGATTGCCGAGAAGGCGGCCGACCTGATCAAGGAAGCGGCCCGGACGGCCTGAGGAAACTGGCTAGCCCGCAAACCGCTTTCGCGTCAGCCCCAGCGCCAGCCAGAAGCCACCCACGGCGAACACCGCCAGCATCAGCACATGCTTGAGCGGGTGTGCCGGCCATTGGTCCATGAACAGGGGGCGCACCAGCTCCACCGCGTTGGTCAGCGGCAACCAGTCTGACATCGCCCGCACCAAGGGCGGCAACTGCTCACGCGGGAAGAAGATGCCGCTCAGGAACATCATGGGCGTCAGAAACAGCGTGAAGTAGTAGGTGAAGAAATCGTAGCCCTTGGCCAGCGCATTGAAGACCAGCGCAATGCAGCTGAAGGTGATGCCCACGCCCAGCAGCACCGGCCAGGCCAGCAACAGCTTGGGGGAATGGCTGATTTGCAGCACCAGCATCACGCCCAGAATTGCGGTCACCGTGAACAGCGACTTGAACGCGGCCCACAGCATTTCGGCCAGCACGATGTTGTCCAGGCTCACCGGCGCATTCATGATGCCGTCCCAGGTTTTTTGCACATGCATGCGCGAGAAGGCCGAATAAAGCGCTTCAAACGACGCCGCGTTCATCGCGCTCATGCAGATGGAGCCGCTGGCCAGGAACAGGATGTAGGGCACCTTGACGCCTGCCACGCCCCCTGCGGCGTCGGCCCCCACCGTCACCTGCCCCACCAGTGCGCCCATGCCATAGCCGAAGGCCACCAGCCACATCAATGGCTCGGCAATATTGCCCACCAGGCTGGGAATGGCCAGCTTGCGCCACACCAGCAGGTTGCGCAAAAAAACCGGCCACCAGCGCATGGACAGTTCGGGTGCACGCCAGATATTTGCAGCCATCATGCTTCCTCGCGAATTTGGCGACCCGTCAACTTTAAAAAGAGATCTTCCAGATTGGCGGGCCGGTGCAACGTGCGCAATTGCGGCTGCGTGGCCAGAGCCGCCAGCAGCGGTGTGGCGTTCTGGGTGTAGAAAAACACCGTCTCGCCGCTGACCTCCACGCGTGCGGCCAGGCTTTTGAGCGGAGAGTCCACCAACGCCAGCGCACCGTTGCCGTAGGCCTCCACCACGTCTGGCTCCAGATACCGGGCGATCAGGTCGCGCGGCTTGCCTTCCGTGATCTTCTTGCCGTGGTCCAGCAGCAGCAGGCGTGAGCACAGGCGCTCGGCTTCATCCATGAAGTGGGTAGTCAGCAGAATGGACTTGCCCTCGGCCAGCAGCATCTGCAGCCGCTCCCACATCAGGTGGCGGGCCTGTGGGTCCAGCCCGGTGGTGGGCTCATCCAGCAACAGCAGTTGTGGGTCATTTACCAACGCGCGCGCCAGGCTCAGGCGGCGGCGCATGCCGCCCGAGAGCTCGCCGGGCTTGGCGTCGGCCTTATGGGTGAGTGCGGCAAACTCCAGCAGTTGGGGCATGCGCGCCCGGATGGCGGTGTCTTTCATGCCAAAGTAGCGGCCATAGACCAGCAGGTTCTCGGCGCACGAAAAGTCGGGGTCCAGCGTATCGGATTGGCCGACGACGCCCAGCCGGGCCTTGATGGCCAGGGCATCCTGCGGCATCTGCAAGCCGGACCCACTGCCCGCAGGATGAAAGGTGATGCTGCCCGCATCAGCCGCGGTCAACCCCAGGCACATGCGTATCGTCGTGGTCTTGCCGGCGCCATTGGGGCCAATCACGCCCAGGCATTCGCCCGGTGCGATGGCGAAAGACACATCATCAACCACCGTGGTCTGACCATAGCGTTTACGCAAGGCCCTGACATCCAGCAGGGCGTGTGGGGTGGGATCAGTCATACTGGTATTGTCCTCTGGGCACCTGTTTGTCCAACTTGGGGTAAATTCCAGTCGTCAAGCCCTGTTCATCTCAAAACCCGTTCCCAGACGCCCTGCGACCGACCCACCATGGCCACGAACAGCAAGCCATTGCCCTCCACGGACCCGTCGGCCGTTGACGCGACCAACACCAGCCTGCGTGCCATTTTCAAGGAGCTGGAGGAAAAAACCCGTCTGCTGCAAACCACGCTGGGCAGTATCAGCCAGGGCATCTTCATGCTGGGAGCGGATCGCCGGGTGAGTACCTTTAACCAGCGGGTTTGCGAATTGCTGGATCTGCCGGAAGCCTTCATGGCGAGTCGGCCGACCCTGCAAGACATCACCCATTTCCAACTGAGCCGTGGTGATTTTGGTACCGGATCGACACTGGTGGACCCTCATGCTCGGGGGTATATCGACGCCACCAGCAAAGACGGGGCCTACGCAGAGATCCCTCCGGTCTATCTGCGCAAGACGCCGGCCGGGAGATATCTGGAAGTCAAGACCCAGACGCTGGCGGACGGTGGCATGGTACGCACTTTTACCGACGTGACCGAGTATGTGGAAACGCAGTCCGCCCTGCGCGCGAGTGAGGCGCATTTCAGGCAGATTACATCCCAGGTGCCTGGCATGGTGTTCCAGGTTTTTCTGAAATCTGATGGCACCCGGAAATACAGCTTTGTCAGCGATGGTGTGCGTGATCTGTACGGATTGAACCCCGAAGACGTGCTGGCCGACAGCCAGCTGCTCCAGGGCTATCGGCACCCGGATGACTTCGCGGCGGTGGATGATGAGTTGCGGCGCTCCGTAAACTCAAAACTGCCCTTGACCCGGCAATACAGGTTGCGCTTCAAGGATGGAAGCATCAAGTGGGTTCAGATGACGTCCTCCCTGGTCTCTGTCCATGACGATGGCGTGGTACGCAGCGGTGTCATGATCGACATCACGGCTCGCAAAACAGCAGAAGCCGAATTGCAGGAAATTGAAGCGCGCTGGAAGCTGGCGCTGGACAGCACCGGTGATGGCATCTGGGATTGGAACCTTGAGACCGGCCAGGAAATATTCTCCCAGCGGTTCGTGGAAATGTATGGCTTTGAGGTAGGCGAGTTAAAGGACGTAGCGCAAGAACTCGATGCCCGCACCCACCCCGAAGATCTTGAGCAGCTCAGCCGCGACCGCCAGGCACACTTTGACGGGCTCACCCCCACTTACGTCAACGAGCACCGGGTACAGTGCAAGGATGGCAACTGGAAATGGATCCTGACGCGCGGCATGGTCGTCAGCCGCGACGCACAGGGCAAGCCGCTGCGCATGATTGGCACCCACACCGACATCACCCGGCGCAAGCAGTCTGAGGCCCTGATCTGGCAGCAGGCCAATTTCGATGCCCTCACGGGTCTGCCCAACCGGCGCATGCTGCGTGACCGGCTTGAGCAGGACATCAAGAAGTGCCGGCGCGAGAACCTGCAGTTGGCCATTTTGTTCATTGACCTTGATCATTTCAAGGAGGTGAATGACACGCTGGGGCATGACCAGGGTGACTTGCTACTGGTGGAAGCCGCCCGCCGCATCCGCAGCAACGTGCGCGAATCGGACACCGTGGCGCGCATGGGCGGCGATGAATTTACCGTGGTGCTGCCTGAGCTTGCAGACACCGACAGCCTAGAACGGATCGTTCAGGGCATTCTGAAAGCCATGTCAACCCAGTTCCAGCTCGGCGATGAGCAGGTTTATGTGTCTGCGAGTGTCGGCGTCACGATGTACCCTGACGACGGCACCGAGGTTGACAGCCTGTTCAAGAACGCAGACCAGGCACTCTATGTGGCAAAAGGCGCAGGGCGTAACCGCTTCAGCTTCTTCACACCGGCTTTGCAGGAAGCGGCGCAAACCCGCGTCCGGCTGACGAGCGATTTGCGGGTGGGCCTGGCACAGTCGCAATTCCTGATGGTTTACCAACCCATCATTGAACTACATACAGGGGCCATCCACAAAGCCGAGGCCTTGATCCGCTGGCAGCATCCCACGCGCGGGCTGGTCAGCCCGGCGGCGTTTATTCCGATTGCCGAAACCAGCGGCCTCATCACTGAAATCGGCAACTGGGTGTTCCACCAGGTTGCTGACCAGGCCAAAGCGTGGCGTGCAACGCTGAGTCCTCAATTCCAGATCAGCCTCAACAAATCGCCCGCGCAGTTTCACCACGAAGGCAGCACCCAAAGTGCCTGGCTGGCTCACCTGCAAACACTAGGCCTCCCGGGCGCCGCCCTGGCCATTGAAATCACCGAAGGGCTGCTGCTGGATGCCAGCCCGGTCGTGTCTGGCAAATTGCGGGAGTTGTGCGACGATGGGTTTCAGGTCACGCTGGACGACTTTGGCACAGGATACTCATCGCTCTCGTATCTTCAAAAATTCGAGATCGACTACATCAAGATTGACCAGTCCTTCGTGCGCCACCTGGTACCCGGCTCCACGGACCTGGCCTTGTGCAAGGCCATCATTCTTATGGCCCACGAACTGGGTATGAAGGTCGTCGCAGAAGGGATAG
>JANOAP010000010.1:0-9105 GCA_031411175.1 Rhodoferax sp.
TGATCCTGTTCGACGAGGTGGAGAAGGCGCATGGCGACGTGTTCAACGTGCTGCTGCAAGTGCTGGACGATGGCCGCCTGACGGATGGCCAGGGCCGCACCGTTGACTTCAAAAACACCGTGATCGTGATGACCAGCAACATCGGCTCGCCCATCATCCAGAGCATGGTGGGCAAGCCATCGGATGAGATCAAGGACGCCGTGACGGACGAGCTGAAGAACTACTTTCGCCCCGAATTTTTGAACCGCATCGACGAGACGGTGGTGTTCCATGCGCTGGATGCGAAAAACATCGAAGCCATTGCCGCGATTCAAATCAAGGTGCTGGAAGCGCGCCTAGCCAAGATGGACCTGACGCTGCAGGTGTCACCCGCTGCGCTGGCCGAAATTGCCAAGGTCGGGTTCGACCCCGTGTTTGGCGCGCGGCCATTGAAGCGCGCCATTCAACAGCGCATTGAGAACCCGCTGAGCAAGCTGTTACTGGAGGGCAAGTTCGCGCCCAAGGATGTGATCCCGGTGGATGTGGATCCAATTCACTCACCGGGGCAGTTCAGTTTTGAGCGGGTGGTGCATTGAGGCATTTTTGACCCGGCATCCCCTGGTTTTGCCGGGGGATGGCTACTTTTACGCCAGTGTAACGTCAGGCCGCAGGCCAAGTTTTTTCGCTTTGCGGGCAAAAGCTTTATCGAAAGTCAGGAATTTCTCATGGCTGGAGCTCAGGGCCAGGTGCAGGGCATCAGCGAAGTCCATGCCTGACTGGTAGCCGCGCAATGCCTCCCGAACGGCGAGCTCATTCTCAGGTTTGAAGTTGGGAATATCCAGCAAGGCGGTCAGACCATGAACAATATTGGCAGCGCTGAAGTCTCTTGATTGCAGCACCCACACCAGCTCCAGCATCACCGTGATGGGTGCTGTAACCAGCTTGCCGGTTTTGAGTAGCGCGCTGACGCGGGCTTGCTGCACCGGGTCGTCATTCAGCAGCAGACGGAGCAGCAGATTGGTGTCGATGGCAATCATTTGGCGCGAATTTTTGGCGTCTTGCGGATAGCTTTGGGCTTTGCCAACGTGGCCTTGTCCTGAGCCGACAGCCGCGCTTTGGCTATTTTTTCGGCTTCTTCATCCGTCATGGGGGTGTGGTTGAACTTGGCCAAACAACCTGCTACGTCGTCTATGGAAGCCGCATTGGTTCGACCCAGTGGTCGCAGGCGGATTTCCCCTTGCACGTATTGCACCGTAAATTCATCACCCGCCACTAGATGTGCCAGTTCGCGCACCTGGCGCGGGATGACAAGTTGTCCTTTGCTTGAAAGTGTGGCCGTTTCCACGGTGAAAGCTCCTGTAAGTAAGACAAATGGTAAGCCAAACGGGCTCCCTGTGCAAGCCTGTCCAAGCCTGCGGGCGATAGGGCATAAGCTGGGCTGCTTTTCAGGGAGGATTGTGCGGAGTTTCTCTACTGGGCAATGCAAGCGTCGTTTGCAAATACACCAGCAAAGCGCGATTGCGCGGCAGGATGGCTCGCTCTGTGGGCGCTTGTGCATGCATATGCGAGCCAAAGCGCGTCATCGGCAAAAAACCGGGCAGCAGGCGAATCAGGCTTTGTTGCTCAAAGGCTTGCTCGCACAAGTAGTCGGGCAGCAGCGCGATGCCTAAGCCCTGGCTTGCGGCTGCGAACACGGCTTCGGGGTTGTTCACGTGATAGCGGCCATGGGCTTGCACGCTGTGGCGCTGCCCATTGGCTCGATCTTCAAACTCCCAGCGATCATCAGCGTTTTCTCGCCAATAACAAAAGCATTGATGCGTCGTTAAGTCAACTGGCGCTTTGGGGGTGCCGTGGGTGGAGAGATAGGCGTAGCTTGCGGCCAAGTGCCATTGAATGGGCGCAATCGGAATGCTGGAGAGGCCCTCGCTGGGCTTGGCCGTCCAGCGCAAGGCCAGGTCAATATGCTCCCGCGCCAAATCCATTTTTTGATCGGACAAAATCAATTCAATTTCAATGCCTGGATGCTGTCGCAAAAAATCAGGCAGGCAATTTGCGAGCACTTTTTGCCCCCAGGAGACGGGGGCGGTTAGCCGGATGCGGCCAGAGAGGTCTGTGCGCAGGCTGCGCAGCAGCTCCTCGCCAGCATTGAGCTCACACAGCGCACGCTGGGCATGATCCAGATAGCCCAACCCAGCGGGCGTGAGCGCGACTTTTCGCGTGCTGCGGGCGAACAGCGTGGCGCCGAGTTTGTGCTCCAGCAAGGCGATGCGCTTGCTGACTTGGCTTTTATCAAGCCCCAGCTCCTTGCTGGCCGCGCTGATGCTCAAAGTAGAAGCCACGGCGCGAAAAGCCTGTAGCCAGTCGCTTTGAATCGTGTCTTTGCTCATATTGTTGCCAAGTTTGACACAAAGCAATGCCATGTTGCCGCTTGTGGCTGGCCGAGCTGCTGCCTACAGTCGCGAAGTGTTTTGCAGATCTCGACCCATGTTCAAAGCACGCGAGCCAAGTTAATTAGCCAAACTATTCGGAGACAACATGAAAATTCACGCCGATCCCATCACCATCAATTGCCGCAAAGTCCTCGCCGGCATGAAGCTCATGGGCGCACCCTATGAGCTCGCCTATATCAACTATTTTGAGGGCCAGCAAAAGTCAGAGGCGTATCTCCAGATCAACCCCAATTCCTCCATACCCGCTTTAACGGATGGCGATTTGGTGCTCTGGGAAAGTAATGCGATTTTGGCCTACGCGGCAGACAAAATCGGTGCCGACGCCCTCTACCCCAAAGATGCAAAAATGCGCGCTGACATTAACCGCTGGATGTTTTGGGAATCGGCCAGTTGGTTTGGGGCTTGCTACACGTATTTGGTAGAAAACTGCATCAAGCCACTTCTGGGTGGCGAAACCGATGAGGCTATTGTGGCCAGCAATGCCATTCAATTTCACAAGCTCGCAGCTATCCTTGATGCCCGCCTGGCAACAAGCAAATTCGTCTGCGGCCCTACGCCCACGATTGCCGACATCTCGCTTGCTGCGCCTATGCATCTGCATGGCTGGCAGCAGCTGCCGCTCGACGCACACCCCAACATCAAGCGCTGGCTGCTGCAAGACATCGAAGGCTTGGCCTGCTGGAAAGACACGTATGTAGGCGAGGGCTTCAAGCTCACGCGATGATTTTTAGAAACTTAGGGAACAGGCAGCTATGACGACATCGATCACGCGACTTGTCGGCGTGCGGGCGACGATGAATTACACCGTCGATAACGGCATCCCGCCGGACTATTATTTCTACGAGCCCGATGCCAACACCAAACTCAACCCCCCGGGCACTGATGTGCGCGAGGTTGAGATCCATGATGCTTGGCCAATCAAAGATGAGATCAGCCTGGACAGGGAAGGCTTTGAGCTGCATGATTTCAACACGCAATCCAGAACGCCCTTCACGGCATTCGCGGCGTTTGAAGATGATGCGCAAATCAAAAGTGGTTTTTATCCGCAGGTGGTGGATTTTGTTAAAGCGCACACCGGCGCGAAAAGAGTGGAGGTGTTTGACCACACGATCCGAAAACGCCTGCCTGCGGATTTGAAAGCACAAACCACCGTTCAGCGGCCCGCTGTGATGCTCGTACACAGTGATTACACGGTGGCCAGCGGGCCACAGCGCGTGAGAGATGTGGTGCCCCAGGATGCCGATGAGTTGCTCAAAGGCAGGGTCGCATTTTACAACGTGTGGAAACCATTGACCACGCAGGTGAAGGAGCTGCCGCTGGCCATGTGCGATGCGCAAACGCATGATGTGGGCGATATGCTGCGCATGGAGCTGAAATACAAAGAGCGCACGGGGGAAATCTATGTGATGCGGCATTCACCCAAGCATCGCTGGCTGTATTTTCCGTTGATGGAGGCCAGCCAAGCGTTGCTGCTTAAAACCTACGACTCAGCGCAAGACGGCCGCTGCCGCTTCATGGGCCACAGCGCCTTTGAAGACCCCACCACGCCACCCAATGCGCCCAAACGTGAGAGCATTGAGGTGCGCACGATGGCGTTTTTCTGAGGGCGGGCGGTCGCACCAAGGCGCACCATTACGAATTTCACCAATTCTTCTTCCGCCTGGTAAACGGCGATGCGGTCGAGCTTTGGACAAGCCACCAGTGAATGACGGCTTGGTGTGCCGCGTTTCACGCGTTAGGGACGGCGCGCCCGATTTTGCCAAACAAAGTAAGCCCGGTAAAGGGCTACGCTGATCACCATGCCCCAGGTCATTCCTGCAAACATGCCACCGAGCATGCCTGGCAGGGTGTTGCTGGCTTCGGTCAATTGCCATTTGCCCAGCCAGACTGCGCCCAGGGTCATACCCAGAATCATCCAGCTTGAGCACATCAAATTTTGTAAAAACAAGGAGCACAGATACTGTCCGCAGTGTTGCCTCAAAAGCCTCAAGCTGGGGATGGCCAGCAGGCCACCCAGCAGCATGCCCGCATGCATCCACGGCATGAATTCAAGGTGCAGGCGCAAGCTGTCTGCCAAAGGCAATTGGGACGTCTGTCCGCAAAGCGTTGCCAGCCGTGCGGGCCCATGCTGACCTACATCAATCAGTAGCCCTATCAACATGCCTCCAAAACCAAGTGACAGCATGACGTGAGGGGGCGAAAGACCCGCGCGTTGCGGGCGCACCCACGCCAGTGCAAAACAGCCAGCGCCAACGCCGCTAAGGGCCAAGAAAATGGTTCCCGCGAGTTGCGGGTTGCCGCCGGGCATGGGTTGACCCAGGCTCCACAAAGCTACACCCGTGAGCATGACCAGCATGGCGGGCGTAACGGATTCGGTACCCAGACACCGGGCTAGCCACGGTGGTACCCGGCTTGCCGAATGAGTCAGCGCTGGAGGCATGATTTTGCAGAGGCTTCGATCACCTGGCCAGACAGCAAAATTCGGGTAAACCCCGATGAGGCTGCCTTGCTACAACGGCGATATTCTGGGGGGAACGCCCAAGGCGTGGATGGATTTGCTTTTTCATTGCGCGGCTATAGAGTGATTTGACTTTAGCCGTCAGCGCAAAAGACCTGCCAGCCAATGAACGAAGCGCGATTGGTTTGCATGAATCTCCGTTACGGGGCACGAATGTCGGCAGTTGCACTGCATTGCAAGCCAAAATGGTGAAAACTCAAATGCCGTCCTGTCCTTTTCCAACGCCAGCTACCACCGCTTCAGGTGCTCCTTCATCCGGGCCGTCTGCGACCTGGCTCTACCTGTTGGAAAAGTTTGAAGTGGGCGTGGTCCACATTGACCGCGAGCTTCGCGTAATTGGCATGAACGAGTTTGCGAAACGTGCCCTTCCGGTCCAGGACAAACTGCCTTTCGGCAAGATCGTCACCTCGTTTCATCCCGAGGCGGCCCGCTCCAAGCTGACGTTTTTACTGGGCCAGGCCGAGTGCCCGGTGAGCGATGCGCCTCCCATGACCATGATCATCAACATCCCCGAGCGGGTGCTGCTGATCAAGGTGTCCAAGATGGGGGACGCGCAGGGCGCGACTGTAGGCTATACCCTGGTGTTTTATGACATCACCGACGAGGTGGCCAAGAAAATAGAGAGCGGCCCAAGCCAAACCGTGCACGAGGCCGAAGGCAAACGCCAGCTCAAAAAAATCCCCACCGTCAAGCAAAACCGGGTGCTGCTGGTGGACGTGCCCAGTGTCTCGTACATCCGCTCCGAGGGGCATTACACCTGGGTGCACACAGCGCACGCCAGCCAGTTTTGCAACCTGGCCATTGGCGATATTGAAAGCCGCCTGGACCCGCAACTGTTTCTGCGGGTGCATCGCAGCTACATCGTCAACCTGTCGCATGTGGACGAGATCGTGCGGGACGATGGCCGCATGACGCTGCGCATGATGGGCAGCACACCGGTGGATATTCCGGTGTCGCGTGGCAGCGCCCCACGGCTGCTGGCGCAGCTTGGCCTGGGTGATCTGGTGGCACACAAAGACTGAGCTTCGTGCAGCCAATCTGCCATTCGTGCAGACAAGCCTGCGGTTGATTGGTTAGTTGTCGCAGTCGCCTAGGGCGTCGCTAAAGTTGATCTCCACAAAGCCCCTCGGGCCAACAGGAGACAACGTGATTCCACCGTCATTTGCGTACCATGCACCCCGCTCTGTGGGCGAAGCCATCAACCTGCTGAACACACTGGGGGAGGATGCCAAGCTGCTGGCCGGTGGCCACAGCCTGCTGCCCATGATGAAGCTGCGGTTTGCCCAGCCCGGGGCACTGATCGACATCAACCGCATCCCCGAGTTGCGCGGCATCGCAGAGCAGGGCGGTGTGATCCGTATCGGGGCCATGACCAGTGAAAACGAGCTGATTGCATCTCCACTGTTACAGCAGCGCATTCCCCTGCTGCCCGAAGCCGCCCAGCTGATTGCCGACCCCCAGGTGCGCAACCGCGGCACCATTGGTGGCGACATTGCCCACGGTGACCCCGGCAACGACCACCCCGCCGTCATGATGGCGCTGGATGCCACGTTTGTCTTGCAGGGGCCGGACGGAGAGCGCCAGGTAAAGGCGGTGGATTTCTTTCACGGCACCTACATGACGGCGCTGGCTGAGAACGAAATTCTCACTGCCATCCTCATTACCCCACCCACCGCAGGCAGTGGTTACGCGTACCAGAAACTCAAGCGCAAAACCGGCGACTGGGCCACGGCGGGTGCCGCGGTCATTTTGCAGATGAAGGCCGGTGTGGTGACCCGCGCAGCCATAGCCTTGACCAACGTGGCCCCCACGGCCTTGCGTGCCCATACTGCCGAAGCTGCGCTGGTTGGCCAGCCGCTGACCGATGCCACCCTGAAGGCCGCAGGCCAGGCCGTGCGTGCGCAGTGCGACCCCGCTGAAGACCTGCGTGGCGACATTGAATACAAAACCGCCATGGCGGGCGAGATGACCCAACGGGCCATACGTGCCGCAGCGGAACGCTGCTCTTGAACAGTGTGCAACTTACAAAAACGGAGACCCACAACATGAGCAAACACCTGGTTTCAATGAACCTGAATGGCCGCAAGGTCGAAGAAGCTGTAGAGCCGCGCACACTGTTGATTCATTTTCTGCGCGAAAAAATGAGCCTCACCGATGCCCACATTGGCTGCGAAACCAGCCACTGCGGTGCCTGCACGGTGGACATTGACGGGCAGTCGGTCAAGTCCTGCACCCATCTGGCGGTGCAGTGTGACGGCAGTGACGTGAAGACGGTGGAGAGTCTGGCCAGTGCCGGTGTGCTGCACGCTTTGCAGCAAGGTTTTTACAAGGAGCATGGCTTGCAGTGCGGTTTTTGCACCCCCGGCATGTTGATGCGTGCCTACCGCTTTTTGCAAGACAACCCCAACCCGACCGAGGTGGAAATTCGCGCAGGCATGTCGGGCAACCTGTGCCGTTGCACGGGTTACCAAAACATCGTCAAGGCGGTGCAACATGCCGCCCGACTCATTCAAGAACAACAAGTCGAACGACAAGTTGCTGTTGCAGCCTGATAAGGAAACACCATGAACGCACCCATGAGCGAACGCGAAAAGGCACTGATGTTGGACCGTGAAAAGGCCCTTTCTGGCATGGGCGAGTCCCGCCTGCGCAAGGAAGATGCCCGGTTTATCCAGGGCAAGGGCAACTATGTGGACGACATCAAGTTGCCCGGCATGTTGCACATGGACATTGTTCGCGCCAGCCTGGCGCATGCCCGCATCAAACGCATCAACAAAGAGGCCGCGCTCAAAGTACCCGGCGTGATTGCGGTGTTGACCGCTGAAGATTTGAAACCCCTCAAACTGCACTGGATGCCCACCCTGGCAGGCGACGTGCAGGCCGTGCTGGCCGATGAAAAAGTGCACTTCCAGATGCAGGAAGTGGCCGTGGTCATTGCCGAAGACCGCTACGCTGCCGCAGACGGCGTGGAAGCGGTGGAGGTGGAATACGAAGAGCTGGAAGCGGTGATTGACCCGTTTGAAGCACTCAAGCCCGGTGCGCCTGTGTTGCGTGAAGACCTGGTGGGCAAGACTGAAGGGGCACACGGCAAACGTTACCACCCCAACCACATCTTCACCTGGGACGCGGGCGACAAAGAGGCCACGGATGCCGCTTTTGCCAGTGCGCCGGTCACCGTCACGCAAGACATGTTTTACCCGCGTGTGCACCCTTGCCCGCTGGAGACCTGTGGGGCCGTGGCTTCGTTCGACCCGGTACGCGGCGAGTTGACCACCTGGCTCACCAGCCAGGCCCCTCACATTGTGCGCACCGTGGTGTCCATGTTGTCGGGCATACCCGAATCCAAAGTGCGCATCATCTCGCCCGACATTGGCGGTGGTTTTGGCAACAAGGTGCCTATTTACCCTGGCTACGTGTGCGCCATTGTGGCCAGCATTGTGCTGGGCCGCCCCGTGAAATGGGTGGAAGACCGCATCGAGAATTTGTCCAGCACCGGCTTCGCCCGCGATTACCACATGACCGGTGAGCTGGCCGCCACGGCTGACGGCAAAATCCTGGCGCTGCGCACCAACGTCATGGCCGACCACGGCGCGTTTGATGCCTGTGCCGACCCCACCAAGTTCCCGGCGGGCATGTTCCACATCTGCACGGGCAGCTACGACATCAAGGCGGCTTATTGCAAGGTGGATGGGGTATACACCAACAAGGCCCCCGGTGGTGTGGCCTACCGCTGCTCGTTCCGTGTGACCGAAGCCGTGTACCTGGTGGAGCGCATGATCGACGTGTTGGCGCAAAAGCTGAACATCGACAAGGCCGTCATCCGATCGCGAAACTTCATCCAGGAGGCGCAGTTCCCCTACCGCTCTGCCACCGGGTTTGACTACGATTCTGGCAACTACCAGCCGGCGCTAGACAAGGTGCTGGCTGCGGTGGATTACCAGGGCCTGCGCGCCGAACAAGCCGCCAAACGTGCCGACCCCCATTGCCCCACGCTCATGGGCATTGGCATCGTCACCTTCACCGAAGTGGTGGGTGCTGGCCCCAGCAAGATTTGCGACATTCTGGGTGTGGGCATGTTCGACAGTTGCGAGATTCGTGTGCACCCCACGGGCAGTGCCATCGCCCGCATGGGCACCATTTCGCAGGGCCAGGGCCATC
>JANOAP010000011.1:0-16318 GCA_031411175.1 Rhodoferax sp.
GGGCTCCAATCCCGACCGCGAACCGCCCTTCTTCTTCCAGAAGCCAACCGATGCGATACAGCATGTGGCAGCAGGCACAGTGGCAGACCACCCCTACCCTTCACTTACCAAAAACTACCACTATGAGGCTGAACTGGTGGCGGTGCTGCACAAGGGCGGGCGCAACATTCCGGTCGGGCAGGCGCTGGAGCACGTCTACGGTTACTCGCTCGGCCTGGACATGACCCGGCGCGATTTGCAGCGCGCCATGGGCGATGAGAAAAAACCATGGGAAATCGGTAAAAGCTTCGACCGGTCTGCCCCGATTGGAGCCGTACACAAGCTGGCGCAAACAGGCCATTTCACCCAGGGTTCAATCTGGCTCAAGGTCAACGGTACCGTCAAACAAAACGCAAATCTGAGCCAGATGATCTGGTCAGTGGCGGAGCAGATCAGCAAACTCTCTGATGCCAACGAGCTGTTTCCCGGCGACATCATCTACTCGGGCACGCCTGAAAATGTAGGGCCGGTCGTGCGCGGTGACGTGATTGAAATGCACATTGACGGCCTGCCCAACCTCAGCGTGAAAATTGTCTGACGCGCCATGAACCCGAACCAGCTTATTAACACCCCCTCAACGGACGTCCAGCCTGCGCAAGGCTATGCGGGCGACGTGTCGCCCTTGCTCGCCTGGCAGTGGTGGAATGCCGGTACCGCCGTGCTGGTTGACGTGCGCACGGACGCCGAGCGGGAGTGGGTGGGGTTTGTACCTGGCGCGCTGCCTGTCGCCTGGAAGCAGTGGCCCGGCATGACCCTGAATGCAGCGTTTGACGATGGCGTGAAGGCCGCAGTGCCCTCAGGTTCCAGGGCACTTTTTTTGTGCCGCAGCGGAGTGCGCTCCATAGCGGCCGCAAAGCGGGCGACCGAACTGGGCATTGAGGCCTACAACATCCTGGAAGGCTTTGAAGGCGACCCCAATGAGCAGGCGCATCGCGGCACGCGGGGTGGCTGGCGTTTTCGCGGGCTGCCCTGGCGCCAGGGTTGACCGCTTAAGGCCTTGTCGCCAATGGCAAAATATTTACAGTTACAAACCAGGTGTTGACATAAGCTATCTGTCTGTAGTACCGGATCTACCCGGTCGCCCTAGCCCGGACCATAAAGCCTGTTGACCATGACCACATTTCCAATTCGTTGCACTGGCCAGACCATTCAAACCCTCAGGAGCGCAGCATGAGAGTGGCGCTTCTGGAAGACGATGTTGACCACGCCGCACTGATTGTCAACCCCCTGCGGGAAGCGGGGCATAGCTGTCAGGTGTTCGGGACGGGGTCGCGCTTTTTGCAGGCGATCTCCAAAGAGACGTTTGACATCCTGATTCTGGACTGGTCGCTGCCCGACATCACGGGGCTGGAAGTGCTGGACTCCGTGCGCCAGCGACATGACGGCGTTCCCATCCTCTTCGTGACCAGCCGCGATTCCGAAGAGGACGTGGTGCAGGCACTCAGCCATGGCGCCGATGATTTCGTGGTCAAGCCTGCCCGGCCCACCGAGTTGCTGGCCCGGCTGGTGGCGCTGAAACGGCGCTCTGACATTCATCTGGGTGCCAGGCAGGTCGCGGTAGGTCCCTATACCTTCGATCTGGCCACCAGCACCGCCAAAATTGATGGTGACGTCGTGACCCTGACCGACCGCCAGTTCCAGCTCGCCGTCGTTCTGTTCCGTAACACCGGTCGCCTGCTGTCACGCACCTACTTGCTGGAATCAGTATGGGGGCTCAATGCCCAAGTCCAGACGCGTACACTGGATATCCATGTAAGCCAGCTGCGCAATGCCTTGCGCCTGCCGGAGAAAGGCTGGCGAATCACTGCCATCTATGCGCACGGCTATCGACTTGAACCTCTGGAAGCCCACACTTGAGCCTCATAGCACCCCTGTCAATACGCGTCCTCGGCCGTGCATGGGTGCTGCTTTTTTGCTTTGTTCTGACGGTTTCTGCCCAGACCAGGGATGAGTTTGTGGTCACTGTGCGTCCGGGCGATACGCTGATCGGCATTGGCCAGAAATACCTCGAACAGCCCGACCGCTGGCCCGAACTGGTGCGGCCCAACCAGATCCGCAACGACCGGCGGCTCAAGCCTGGTTCGGAGGTGCGCATTCCGTTTGCCTTGATGCGATGGTCGGAGCTGACAGCCGACGTGGCCTATGTGAGAGGCACGGTCACGGGCAGCGCCGGCCCGCTGCTGGTCGGTGCGAAGCTCAAGGCAGGCGACACCTTTGACACCGGTGCTGACGGCAGCATGACTCTGCGCCTGCCTGATGGCAGCACCGCCGTGTTTGCGCCCAAAACCCAGGGGGGTCTGGGCGTTTCGCGTGAAATTGTGGGCACGCCTGTGCGCTTGATCGTGATCGACCTCAAAAGTGGGTCGGTCGACACCACAACGCAGCCGGTCATGGCGCCTGCCTCTCGGTTTGAAATCCGCACGCCGCGTGTTGTGACCGCTGTGCGCGGCACCCAGTTTCGGGTGGATACCGACGGTGACATCAGTCGCCACGAAGTCATCTCAGGTGCCGTCGCTGTGGGAAGCAGCGGCAATGACACTGGCCATGCGCAACTGGCTGCTGCCCAGGGGCTGCGAGCCGAAGGCGGCAAGCTCGGTACCGTGGTGGCCTTGCTGGCCGCGCCCAACGTGGCGCAATGGCCCGCCAGCATCGAGCGCACCTTGCAACGCGTGGCAGTGCCTCCGCAGGCGGGTGCCGTCCGTTGGCGCTGGCAGGTTGCCGCCGATGACGCATTCACGCAAATGCTGCAGGACGAGCGCACACCCGAGCCAGCCTGGCACCTTACCAACCTGCCGGACGGCGACTACTTCCTGCGCGTGCGGGCAGCGGATGCCCAGAGTCTTGAAGGGCTGAACGCACAGAAACAGATTCTGGTACGGGCCCGGCCCGAGCCGCCCGTGGCTTTCACGCCGGTGCCCGACGCCGACGTAGTAAATGGCAGCACGAGTTTCAGCTGGGCCGAGTACGCCGAGGCAGCGCGTTACCACCTCCAGATCGCGCGCAACGAGCAGTTCACCGATCTGCTGCTGGACAAACCCGATGTCAACGGCAATGCACTGGCCATGGATGCGGCCTGGGCACCCGGCAAATACTTCTGGCGTCTGGCCACCGTGCTGCGCGGCGGCAAGCATGGTCCGTTCGGCGACGCCATGGCGTTCACGCTGATCGAGCCTTCGGCCATGGCCCCACCAACCGTGGACGAAACCACCGTGCGCCTGGCCTGGTCGGGCCCGAAAGACCTCAGCCACCGCGTGCAGGTGGCCAACGAGCCCAGCTTCGGTCGGCCGCTGCATGATCAGACCGTGAAGGCGCTTCAGCTCTCCCTGGCAACGCCCGAGCCCGGTACCTACTACGTGCGTACGCTGGCCCTGCTGCCCAGTGGGAAAGAAGGCCCGTGGTCTGCACCGCAGCGGTTTGAAGTGCCTGCCAAACCACGCTGGGGCATTTATCTGCTCCTGTTGATGTTTCTGCCTCTGTTGTGAAGCGGGCGCTGAGCCACTACCTGCGTGAATGGGGTTTTCTGACCCTGGTGCTGATCGGCCTGATGCTGCTGGCCGTGCGCGGCAACTGGTTTGATCGCGCCAACTTCTGGCTCTATGACAACGCGGTGGTGATGTCAGGCCGCCCGGCTGCCCCAGACATCCTGATCCTGGCCATTGACGAAAACAGCCTGGCGCGCCATGGGCGCTGGCCCTGGTCGCGCCAATTGATGGCTGAGGTGCTTGAAAAACTCACACGGGCTGGCACCGGCCCGGTGTTGCTTGACGTGATCTTCTCCGAGCCGGAACGCGACGACTCGCAGGCGGACGAGCGCCTGGCCCGCGCCATCCGCGCGCATGGCCGCGTCGTGCTGCCCGTGTTCAACGCCGTGGCGGGAGCACCCATGACCTTGCCGCTGCCTGCGCTGGCGCTGCCTGCGCGGCTGGGGCACGCCCAGGCCTTGATTGACCCGGATGGCGTCAGCCGCCGATATCTGCCGATTGAAACGGCTGGCGACAAGGGCTTTCCCCACGTCGCTTTTATGCTGCAGGACCTGGCGGGTCAGGCTGTGCCGTCGCGCCGGGACGATGCCACGCAGGACCAGACCGCGCGGCTCGTGTCTTTTGCCGGCCCACCAGGGCATTTCGCGCGCCACTCACTCGTGTCACTGCTGGACGGACGGATCCCCGACGATCAGTTGCGTGGCAAAACCGTGCTGCTGGGGGCCACCGCCATTGGGCTGGGCGATAACCTGGTCACGCCGCTGGCGGGCATCAGCGGCACCATGCCCGGTGTGGAGTTTGTGGCCAACGTGCTGGATGGCATGCGCAACGGCCTGGAGCCCCGTGCGTTGGGCTGGATCGGCCAAACTATCGCGGGCTGTTGCCTGCTGCTGCTGCTGATGGGCATATTTTTGATTTCTACACCCAAAATGGCGCTGATAGCCGCTGCGCTAACCTGCCTTGCCGCAGCAGCCTTGTCCTGGGCCACGCTGCGTCTGGGCGGTATCTGGTGGCCACCGGCGGCACCGATGGCGCTGCTGGCGCTGGCCTACCCACTCTGGAGCTGGCGTCGGCTGGAGGCCAGCCTGAAAACCATGACCGACCAGTCGCAACGCATGGCGGAACTGGCACACCAACCGCTGCGCACGCCACGCACCGCACTGGTAGCCACGGCTTTTTCCGACTCGGTTGAAAACCGCATCCAGGCGATCACCGAGGCGGTGGACCAGATTGCCAGCGCCTTCAGCTCGGACGCGCACACGCTGGAGATCCACCAGCACCGGGAAAGCATGATGCGCCACCTGGCCCACGACCTGCGCTCGCCGCTGGTGTCACTGCGCTCGTTGGCCGACAATTTGAAAGCCCAGAAACCAGCCGAGAGCACCGCCATGCTGGAGCGCATTGATGCCTGTGCACGCCGTGCGCTAGACCTATCAGACCAGTTCCTGTTGATGGGTCGGGCCGAGTCGATTGACCCGGCTTCCTTTACCAGCACCAACCTCGTGCAGATCATGCATCAAGCCGCTGACGATCTGTCGGAAGACGCGAATCGCATTGGCTCGCGCATCCTGCGCCAGTGCTCGCTGGACATTGCATTGGTCGATGGCGATGCCCGCCTGCTGCATCGCACGGTGCTCAATATGGGATGGAACGCGCTGCGCCACGGCCCGGCGGTTGGCGCGGTCACGCTGTCGCTGACGGCAGACGCCCATGGTTACGTGCTGGGCGTGCACGACGAGGGCACCGGTTTTTCGTCCGACGCGCTGGTCCGCTTGACCCAGCCCTATGCACAGGGTAGTGCGACGACACAAGGGCACGGCCTGGGGCTGGCCTTCGTGTCACTGGTGGCGCAAAAGCATGGTGCGCCGCTGCAGGCTGAGCGCCCGGCCGAAGGCGGGTTTCGCTTGACGCTGCATATTCCGTCAGCGCATCTGGAGCCACTGCACGATGGCGCCTGACATTCCTTGAAACCTGCCTGAAACAGTTGCGGGCCTGAAATTGAAGGTCAAATCGGCCGCCAGCCCCCTCAGAATAAGCTTGAATAGCTACATTTTCAATAGCATATCGGGGGGCTTGATGCCCAGCACAGCCCCCGCCACAGCTTCGTAAGCGTGCGCCAGTTGCAGCACCGCCAGGTCTGCGCCGGGTCGGCCGATGATCTGCATGCCCATGGGCAGGCCGCGCGCGTCAAAGCCTACGGGGATGCTCATCGCTGGCAACCCGGCAAAGGTGGCATAGATCACCACTTCCATCCAGCGGTGGTAGGTGTCCATCGCTTGGCCGTTGATGTGGCCAGGCCAGCGCAGCGATGCGTCAAATGGCCAGACCTGCGCCGTGGGCAGCGCCAGAAAATCATGCTGCTCAAAAAGTTTGAGCAAGTGCTGATAGAACGCCGTACGCTGGGTGCTGGCACGCATCAGCTCATTGCCGGTGAGGCTGGCGGCTTGGTCATGCTCCCACAGGGCTTCAGGCTTGATGCGCTCGCGGTTGGCAGGGTTGAGCAGATGCGGCGCGATGCGCGCGGCCACCAGTGCGCGACGCCAAACCAGCCAGGCTTGCCAGACCTGCTCGGGCGGGTAGCCCAGCGTCAGAGGTTGCACGGCACAGCCCAGGCCTTCCAGGCGCCGCAGGCCCTGGCCACACACCTCCAGAATGCCGGGCTCCATTGGCAGGTAGCCGCCCAAGTCGCCAAGCCAGCCGATGCGTGCTGTTTGGGCATCAAATAGGCCTGTAGCCCCCGCATAGTCGGCTTGGACAGCTATTGAAAGAGGAGCACGCGAGCTATACCCAGCTTGCGTGCCCAGCAGCAGCGCCACGTCGCGCACGGTGCGCCCCATCGGCCCTTCGGTGCCGAGCTGGCTGATGAAGACATCAGTGGCAGGCCACATGGGCACACGGCCCTGGCTGGGCCTAAACCCAAACACGTTGGCCCAGGCGGCAGGGTTACGCAGGCTGCCCATGAAATCAGAGCCATCGGCCACGGGCAGCATGTGCATGGCCAGCGCCACCGCACCGCCGCCGCTACTGCCACCGGCGGACCGGGTTGGGTTATAGGCATTGCGCGTCACGCCGAAAACTTCGTTGAAGCTGTGCGAGCCCAGGCCGAATTCGGGCACATTGGTTTTGCCCACCACGATGCAACCGGCGGCCTTCATGCGCTGCACCATCAGGCCGTCCTCTTTTGGCATGAAGTGGCGCATCAGAGGCGAACCCTGGGTGTTGGGAAAGCCGACAACATTGGCCAGGTCCTTGATGGCCTGCGGCATGCCGTGCATCCAGCCCATGGACTGCCCGCCTGCCAACTGGGCATCGCGCTCGTCGGCTTGGCGCAGCAGCGCATCGCCGTCTTGCAGGCTCACGATGGCATTGACGCGCGGGTTCACATCGGCAATGCGCTGCAGGTAGGCCTGCATGACTTCCCGGCAGGAGAACTGTCTGCTGTGGATGGCTGCAGACAAATCGCTGGCGCTCAGGGCGGTGATGGACGTCACCTCAGACGGTGAGAGAGATGTTGAATGGGTCATGGAAGGCCAGGTTGCAATGGCAGGATTTCATTGTCTCTCACGGCTTCATAAGCCGGAATGCACGGCTGGGGGCCTGTTTGCCCCATTGCGGTGCCCGGCATGGTTTAAAGTAGTGCTATGGGATTGGCCCCACAGGACGCACCATGACATTTCTGGCACTGGACATTGGCAACACCCGGCTCAAGTGGGCCTTGTACGACGCACCCGCTCCCTACGCCAGACTGCTGGGCCAAGGTGCCGAGTTTCTGGAGAACATCGACAAGCTGGCGGATGGCCCTTGGGCTTCACTGCCCGCGCCCACCGTGATGCTGGGTTGCGTGGTAGCGGGTGACGCGGTGAAGCGCCGGGTCGAAGAGCAGATGGAATTGTGGGACGTGGCACCGTCCTGGGTGGTGTCCAGCGAGGCAGAAGCCGGGCTGACCAATGGCTATGACTTCCCCACCCGATTGGGGGCTGACCGCTGGATTGCGATGATTGGTGCGCACCACCGCATGCTGGCGCAAGGCATGGCGCGGCCGATGGTGGTGGTGATGGTGGGCACAGCGGTCACCGTGGAAGCCGTCGATGTGAACGGTCGGTTTCTGGGCGGGCTGATTCTGCCCGGGCACGGCATCATGCTGCGCGCGCTGGAGTCCGGCACGGCCGGTCTGCATGTGCCTACCGGCGAGGTGCGCGAGTTCCCCACCAACACCAGCGATGCACTGACCAGTGGCGGCACCTATGCGATTGCCGGGGCGGTGGAACGCATGGTACAGCACGTGCGCGCCCACTGCGGGGCCGAACCCAAATGCATCATGACCGGCGGTGCCGGCTGGAAGATGGCACCCAGCATGAGCGTGCCGTTTGAGCTGGTGGACAACCTGATTTTTGACGGGCTGCTTGAAATTGCCGGCAGCCGACGCAAGGCGCTGATGGCGTGATGACCTCATAGCCTCATAGCCTCATAGCCTGCAAGGGCTTCTTGTCTGAAAATTTTCTGTTGCTATATTTTCAATAGCTGACCAAGCAAACACCATAAGGTCTAGCGGCCTAAACAATCAAGAATTCAAGCCATCCACAGCCTGAAACATGGACTGGCGGGCCTGACTGATGATCTTGCCTTTCCACGCGTCGGTGTCGGTGTAGAAGGCGTCCAGCAATGTCTGCTTGATCGCGCGGGCAAGGTCCGCCGGTGCATTGGGGTGCTTGTGCAGCCAGTGCTCGCCACGCAGGGCCTGGGTCACGTCCTGCCACGGCACGGTGCCGTATTCCATGGCGATGCCGGTGTATTCGGCCTGCGGGCATTCCTCGTAAAAAGCCATCCACATCAAGCCGGTGAGGAAGGCCGAGGTGGACGAGCCGTCGTAAATCGAGGTGACATGCGTGGCCCCATTGCCTCCCCACCAGGCGCGGACGCGCGCCAAGGCAGCTGCTTCGTCCTTGCAGGCAAAAATGCGCTCGCCCAGGCCGCTAGGCCCCAGGCCAGTGTGCAGATCGATCCAGGCGACACGCTTGGCGCGAGCGGCGTGCTGGCGCAAAACGGCACGGATGGTCTGGTTGCTCCAGGTGGGTGCGGTACCGCCAAAGAACAAACCATCGGCAAACTCATGCTGCCCGCGCGAGACAGCCGCCTGAAAAGCAGTGGCACCCCGTGTCTCTATAAATTGCGCCATCGCGGCGTCGTTTTGCGCATCTGGGGGCCATTGTTCGGGCAACAGCAGGGGACTCAATTCGCGATACGCTTCGTTGACCGGCAGCGGCTTGCTGAAGTCATGAAAATTGCGGTTCAGGTCCACGTTTTCATGCGTGGTGCGGCGGATGTGCGAGAAGCCATACGGGTTCAGCGCATGCACATACAGCACGGCCACGCCCTGGGCACGGGCCTTGGCGCGCCATTCGTCGTCATGCAGCGCAAACACCTGCACGCCGCTACCGCAATAGCCTTCAACACCATGGCAGGCGCTGGTGACAATCAGCAGCTTGTCGGCATCGGCGGCACCGTCGCGCGCGACATCCATGGCCAGCGCTTCGCCGTCTCGCCCCAGAAGAGGGTGCGGATGCGACTCAATGGCCAGGCCAGCGGTTGCGGCGGCTTCCAGAAACTTGACGCGCGCCTGCGCATAACTGGCCGAGAACGACTCCACGACGCCCATCATGCGGCACCCGAAACTGCAGGGGCGCCAAACCACTCCTCCGCCAGACGCACCCAGAAGGTCGCGCCCAGGGGAATCAGGTCGTCATTGAAGTCGTAGCTGGGGTTGTGCAGCATGCAGGGGCCACCGCCGTGGCCCATCTCGCGGTGCTGGCCATCGCCATTGGCGATGAAGCAGTAGGCCCCCGGCTTGGCCATCAGCATGTAGGCGAAGTCTTCAGCGCCCATAGTGGGCTCCTGATCTATCACGTTGTCGTCACCGACGATGCCCGCCATGACCTTTCGCGCAAATTCGGCCTCGGCCACTGCGTTGATGGTGGGCGGGTAGTTGCGTTCAAATTCAAACTCACAGGTGGTGTCAAACGCGGCACAGGTGTGCTGGGCAATCTGCTTCATGCGCTGCTCGATCATGTCCAGCACCTCAAGCGTGAAGGTGCGCACCGTGCCCTGCAGCTCGCAGCTGTCGGGGATGACGTTGGTGGCCTCGCCCGCATGGATCATGGTGACCGAGATCACACCCGCATCAATCGGCTTCTTGTTGCGGCTGATGATGGTCTGGAAGGCCTGCACCATCTGGCAAGCAATCGGCACCGGGTCCAGCCCGTTGTGCGGCAGCGCCGCATGGCCGCCCTTGCCCTTGATGGTGATCTTGAACTCGTTGCTGGAGGCCATCACCGGGCCGGGGCTCACGGCGAATTTGCCAATCTGTGTGCCGGGCCAGTTGTGCATGCCAAAGACGGCGTCCATCGGGAACTTGTCAAACAGGCCGTCTTTGATCATTTCGCGCGCACCGCCACCGCCCTCTTCGGCCGGCTGGAAAATCAGGTACACGGTACCGTCGAAGTTTTTGTGCTTCGCGAAGTGCTGGGCGGCGGCCAGCAGCATGGCAGTATGGCCGTCATGGCCGCAAGCGTGCATCTTGCCGGCGTTCTTGCTGGCGTGTTCGAACTTGTTGAACTCCTGCATGGGCAGCGCATCCATGTCGGCGCGCAAACCGATAGCGCGGCTGGAGGTGCCATTCTTGAGGATGCCCACCACACCGGTGGTGCCCATGCCGCGATGGATGGGGATGCCCCACTCGGTCAGCTTGGCGGCCACCACATCGGCGGTGCGAACCTCTTCAAAACACAGCTCCGGGTGCGCATGGATGTCGCGACGAACAGCGGCGATGCCTGCAGCCTGGGTAACGATGGAATCAATGACTTTCATAGGTGCTCCTTGCACCACAGTCTATTACGCATTCGGACTTTGTGTCAGTGGGGGATTCCCATACACTTTGCCGCATGAATGCAGCCATCCACCTCTCATCCAGTGCTTCCACAGACACGACTACGACCACCCGCGTGCTGGGTGCCTGCCCGCATGATTGCCCGGACACCTGTTCGCTGATCACCACCGTCGAGAACGGTATTGCCGTGCGGGTGCAGGGCAACCCCGACCATCCACAAACCAGCGGCGTGCTGTGCACCAAGGTGTCCCGGTACACGGAGCGCACTTACCACCCCGAGCGGATTCTTCACCCACTCAAGCGAACCGGCCCGAAAGGCGCCGGCCAATTTGAGCGCGTGAGCTGGGATACAGCCCTGTCTGACATTGCCGCCCGACTGACAGCCATCGCGGCACGGGGGCCGGATTCAGCCCAGGCCATCCAGCCCTACAGCTACGCGGGCACCATGGGCCTGGTGCAGGGCGAGAGCATGGCAGCTCGCTTTTTCAACAAGCTCGGGGCATCCCTGTTGAACCGCACCATCTGCTCGTCGGCCGGTGGCGAGGGGCTGAACTACACCCTGGGCGGCAAGGTCGGCATGCGGGTGGAGTTTTTTGCCGAATCAAAGCTGATCATCATCTGGGGCAGCAACTCGATTGCCAGCAACCTGCATTTCTGGCGCTACGCCCAGGTGGCCAAACGCAATGGTGCCAAACTGATCTGTATTGACCCACGTCGCAGTGAAACGGCCGAGAAATGCCACGAGCACATTGCCTTGCGGCCCGGCACCGATGCGGCGCTGGCGCTGGCTGTCATGCATGAGCTCATCGTGCATGACTGGCTGGACCACGACTATTTGGAGCGCTACACGCTGGGCTGGGACGCGCTGCGCGAGCGCGCCCTGCAGTGGAGCCCGGATCGGGCCGCTGCGGTCTGCGGCATCACACCAGAACAGGTCAAATCCCTGGCGCGCGACTATGGCAGTTGCGCCATGAACCACGAGCCTGCCGCCATCCGCATGAACTATGGCCTGCAGCGGGTGCGCGGCGGTGGCAATGCGGTGCGCGCGATTGCCTGTCTGCCTGCACTGACCGGCGCATGGCGGCATCGCGCAGGGGGTGTCCTGCTGTCCAGCTCGGGCACGTATCCCGTAGATCGTGCTGCGTTGCAAAGGCCGGACTTGCTGGCGGGGCGCACGCCGCGCACGGTCAACATGTCCACCATTGGCGACGACTTGCTGCGCCAGCCGTCCCCGGATTTCGGGCCGGCGATTGAAGCACTGATTGTGTACAACAGCAATCCGGTTGCCGTTGCGCCGGAGTCTGGCAAAGTGGTTTCCGGATTCGCCCGTGACGATCTCTTCACGGTGGTTTTGGAGCACTTTCAGACCGACACGGCAGACTACGCCGACTACATCCTGCCAGCCACCACGCAGCTGGAGCATTGGGACGTGCACCTGAGTTATGGCCACACTGACGTCTTGTTGAATCGGCCCGCCGTCGCACCGGTCGGAGAAGCCCGGCCGAATACCGAGATCTTTCGGGATCTGGCCCGCCGCATGGGCTTCACGGAGGCGTGCTTTGGGGATACGGACGAAGCCCTGTGCCGCGCCGCTTATGGAAGCGTCGTTGATTTCGATGCCCTGCTGCAGCATGGTTTTGCGCCATTGAAGGTGGCCGAGGCCCCTTTTGCCATGGGCGGCTACGCCACACCCTCGGGAAAGTGCGAATTTTTCAGCGCACGGCTTGCGGCCCAGGGACTGGATGGCCTGCCTGACCATCTGGACAACCACGAGGTGTCCGGCAGCGACGCGCGCTATCCGCTGGCGATGATTTCTCCGCCTGCGCGCAATTTTTTGAACTCTACTTTTGTCAACGTCAAAAGCCTGCGCGACGTCGAGGGTGAGCCTGTCCTGGAGATGGACGCTGTGGATGCCAGGGCGAGAGGCATCAGCACGGGTAGTGTGGTGCGCGTTTTCAATCAGCGCGGGGAATACCGCTGCCGGGCCGAGGTATCAGAACGCGCCCGTCCGGGCGTAGTGAATGGCCTGGGCATCTGGTGGCGCAAGCTGGGGCTGGACGGCAAGAATGTGAATGAACTCACCAGTCAGAAGCTGACGGATATGGGCCAGGGGCCTACGTTTTATGACTGCCTGGTGGAGGTTGAGGCCTCAGCGGCACCCTGAGACTTGGGGCTTGAGGCTTGCTTTGATCCTCGCACCACAGGCTCCACTGGCCCACACAGACCCTGCAAGCCGGTCTGTGATCAGGCGAGATTGGGAGCAGCGCCCGCATCCAGCGGTGTGTCGGCCAGAGCGGTCACTGCCCAGGACGCACCCCGGCGTTCGAACAGCAGCGGATGCGCATTGCCAAGCAGGCCGGTGTCCACGCCTATGCCCAGCAAAGCGGCCAGCACATAGAGCGTGCCGCCATGGGCTACCACCAGAGTAGGTGCCGGATGCGAGAGCGCAAAGGTCAAGCCTGCGCAGGTTCGCATCACAAAAGCAGGCAGGGTTTCACCCGCCTCAGGCGCGCAGGCCCAGTCGATTTGTGCAGACGAAGTGCCAATCAGGTTGCCAAAATTGCGCTCTCGAAGACCCGCATGGTCTATGGGGAAGAGCGTGTGTGGCCCGGCAACAATGGCCGCAGTTTGGCGAGCGCGACGCATGTCGCTGCACACAATCGTTACGAGTGGATGCCGGGCCAACAAGCCAGCCGCAGATTCGGCCTGGCTGACGCCCAGATCACTTAGGGGCTCGTCCGGGCCCTGGAAAATCCGGCTGGCATTACGCGGTGTCTGGCCGTGCCGCAGAAAATAAAACCGGTCGCAGTTGGCCAAGAGCGTCTGGGTTTGTGCAAATTGAAGCAATTGCTCCAGCCCTCGTCCTGCTGCATGAGAAGTGGCATGACTACTGCCTAGGGAGTTGGGCGTGACTTGCATGTGTTCACTGTCAAATCATCAGGGGAAGCATCGAGAAAATCATTCACTTAAAGCAAAACGCCCACTGGTTAGTGGGCGTTTACTGCAGGCAAGACGCCTGCTTTTGAGTGGTTGCGCGAGTAGGATTTGAACCTACGACCTTTGGGTTATGAGCCCAACGAGCTACCAGGCTGCTCCATCGCGCGGTATGTTTTTATTATAACCTATTAAGCTGTCTTTACCGCGTCAGCCGCAGGTGTTTCTGCAACTTCCGGGCGATCAACCAATTCAACCAGGGCCATGGGCGCATTGTCTCCCACGCGGAAACCCATCTTCAAAATACGGGTGTAGCCACCGGGACGGGCCTTGAAGCGGGGACCGAGGTCATTGAACAATTTGGTGACGCTGTCACGGTCACGCAGGCGGTCAAACGCCAGACGGCGATTGGCCACTGTGGCTTCTTTGGCCAGGGTGATCATGGGTTCGACCACACGGCGCAATTCCTTGGCCTTGGGTAGCGTGGTCTTGATGACTTCATGCTCAATGAGCGAGTTCATCATGTTGCGGAGCATCGCAAGGCGGTGCTCGCTGGTGCGATTGAGTTTACGTAGTCCGTGTCCGTGGCGCATGGTGCATATCCTTTATTTATTAAACCGGCAGCCGTATCAGGTACTGCCCGTGGCACTCACCCCATAGGGTGTCTTGTTGCTCTTCCCCATCAGGGCGTCTTGTTGCTGATCCCTTGACGAGACCGGCTGATTTATCGCTTTTCGAGCGCGGCCGGTGGCCAGCTCTCCAGCTTCATACCCAAGGTCAGGCCGCGGGATGCCAGCACTTCCTTGATTTCATTGAGCGACTTGCGACCCAGGTTCGGGGTCTTGAGCAGCTCGTTCTCGGTGCGCTGAATCAGGTCACCGATGTAATAGATGTTTTCGGCCTTGAGGCAGTTGGCAGAACGAACCGTCAACTCGAGCTCATCAACCGGGCGCAAAAGAATCGGGTCAAACTGCGTGTTACCACGAGGTGCGGGCGCGTCAAAGGCTGCGAGTTCGCTGCCTTCGAGCTGTGCAAACACAGCCAGCTGCTCAACCAGAATTTTGGCCGATGCGCGCACCGCGTCTTCGGCAGAAATGGCACCGTTGGTTTCAATTTCGACAACCAGCTTGTCCAGATCAGTACGCTGCTCGACGCGGGCGCTTTCCACCGTGTAGCTAACGCGCTTCACAGGGGAGAAAGAGGCATCGAGAACAATGCGGCCAATAGACTTTGTGGTGTCGTCAGCATGACGGCGCATCGTGCCAGGCACATAGCCACGGCCCTTCTCGACCTTGATCTGCATGTCCAGCTTGCCGCCATGTGACAGGCTGGCGATCACGTGCTCGGGGTTGATGATTTCAACATCGTGGGGCGTCTGAATGTCAGCCGCCGTCACAACGCCTTCGCCATCCTTGCGCAGGCTCAGAGTGACTTCTTCGCGGTTGTGCAGCTTGAAGACCACGCCTTTGAGGTTCAGCAGAATGTTGACAACATCTTCCTGAACGCCATCAATCGACGAATACTCATGCAGAACGCCTGCAATCGTGACTTCGGTCGCAGCATAACCAGGCATGGAAGACAGCAGCACACGGCGCAGGGCGTTCCCCAGCGTGTGACCGTAGCCGCGCTCAAATGGCTCAAGCGCCACTTTGGCGCGGTTGGAGCCAAGTTGCTCGACGTTGATGGCTTTTGGTTTTAGCAGATTTGATTGCATGCAGACTTCCTCTCAATACCCCCGGCTCGTTACACCGGTAAGGCTGGTGAAGCACCTGGTTTGCGGTGCCCCGCAAACCAGGAACGGTTTCGATTGAATAGCGTCGCCGAGCGTTCGCTAAACGACACAAATGATTGATTAGCGCGAGTACAACTCAACGATCAACGATTCGTTAATATCAGCTGCAAACTGATCGCGGTCAGGAACTTTCTTGAACACGCCTTCGGCTTTGTCGGCACTGACCTCAACCCAAGCCGGCATACCGACTTGTTGCGCCAGTTGCAGTGCTTCGGCAATGCGGTTCTGCTTCTTGGACTTGTCACGAACCGCGATGATGTCGCCGGTCTTGACCATGTACGAAGGAATGTTCACCGACTGACCATTCACGGTCATAGCCTTGTGTGACACCAACTGGCGCGCTTCAGCGCGGGTCGAGCCAAAGCCCATGCGGTACACGACGTTGTCCAGGCGCGATTCCAGAAGGAACAGCAGGTTGGCACCGGTGTTGCCCTTGCGGCGGTCGGCTTCTTCAAAGTAGCGGCGGAACTGGCGCTCCAGCACACCGTACATGCGCTTGACCTTCTGCTTTTCACGCAGTTGCAGACCATAGTCAGACGTACGGGCACCCGAGGTGCGTCCGTGCTGACCCGGCTTGGAGTCGAACTTTGCCTTGTCGCCAATTGAGCGGCGTGCGCTCTTGAGGAACAGGTCGGTGCCTTCACGGCGGGATAGTTTGGCCTTGGGGCCGAGGTAGCGTGCCACTTGATCTTCCTTTATGTCATCTGCCGCAACGGATTGCGGGAGCCATCAACGATGGTTGATGGCGGTGGGCTTGTTAAAAATGAATTGCGACAGAGCCTGATTGCAAGGCAATCAGATACGACGGCGCTTTTGAGGGCGGCAGCCGTTGTGCGGAACGGGCGTGACATCGGCGATCATATTGATGCGAATGCCAAGCGCTGCCAGCGCACGAACCGAAGACTCACGACCAGGACCAGGGCCCTTGATCTCGACGTCAAGATTTTTGATGCCTTGTTCAACCGCTGCGCGACCCGCCACTTCAGACGCCACCTGGGCGGCGAACGGAGTGGATTTGCGTGAACCTTTGAAACCCTGACCACCAGACGACGCCCACGACAAGGCATTGCCCTGGCGGTCGGTGATGGTGATGATGGTGTTGTTGAACGACGCATGAACGTGTGCGATGCCATCGGCAACGTTCTTGCGGACTTTTTTGCGTACGCGCTGGGCTGCGGTATTGACGGG
>JANOAP010000012.1:0-1715 GCA_031411175.1 Rhodoferax sp.
ATGACTCGGTGACCAAGAGCAAGTTCGACAACCTGTATGGCTGCCGTGAGTCATTGGTTGACGCCATCAAGCGTGCCACCGACGTGATGATCGCTGGCAAGGTGGCACTGGTGGCTGGTTACGGCGACGTGGGCAAGGGCAGCGCCCAGGCCCTGCGTGCCCTGAGCGCCCAGGTGTGGGTGACCGAGATCGACCCGATCAACGCCTTGCAGGCCGCCATGGAAGGCTACAAGGTCGTGACCATGGAATACGCCGCCGACAAGGCCGACATTTTTGTGTCCGCCACGGGCAACAAGAACGTGATCACGTACAAACACATGGCGGCCATGAAAGACCAGGCCATCGTTTGCAACATTGGGCACTTTGACAATGAAATCGACGTGGCGTCGCTGGAAAAATGCAAGTGGGAAGAGATCAAGCCGCAGGTTGACCACGTGATCTTCCCCGCCAAGGGGAAAACCCCATCCAAACGCATCATCCTGCTGGCCAAGGGCCGTCTGGTGAACCTGGGTTGTGGCACCGGCCACCCCAGCTTTGTGATGTCGTCCAGCTTTGCCAACCAGACCATTGCGCAGATTGAGCTGTTCACCAAGCCCAAGGAATACAAAGTGGGCAAGGTCTATGTGTTGCCTAAACACCTGGACGAAAAAGTGGCGCGTCTGCACCTGAGCAAAGTGGGCGCCATGTTGACCGAACTCACCGACGAGCAAGCCGCCTACATTGGCGTGAGCAAGTCCGGCCCGTACAAGGCCAACACGTACCGTTATTGATGCGGGCTGACCAACTGCTGCTGCAACGCGAGCTGGCCACCTCGCGCTCACAAGCCCAGCGCCTGATTGCGGCGGGTGTGCAATGGCGGGCCGACGCGGGTGACAGTGCGGTGTGGAAACGCATCGCTAAAAACAGCGACGAGCTGCCCGCTGATGCGCAAATTGAACTGCTAGACGCGTCTGAGGCTCGCTACGTGTCCCGGGGCGGCCTGAAGCTTGAAGGCGCGCTGCGCAACAGTGGTGTCAAGGTGGAGGGAAAAACCTGCTTGGACGTAGGCCAGTCCACCGGTGGTTTTACCGACTGCCTGCTACAGCATGGGGCCCAACTGGTGGTGGGGGTGGACGTGGGGCAGGGGCAGTTGCACCCCGCCATGCGTGCGCACCCGCAGGTGCTGGCGCTGGAGCAGATCAACGCCCGCGAGTTGAGTGCTGCAGAGTTAATAGCTGCTTATGCCGATTGGACGGGGGCTGGCGATGTATTTGATGGTGAATCTGCTGTAGAGGGCCTGCCAGGGGTGGCCCCAGCCAGTGACTCGCTGGATGGCAATGCCTTTGACGCCGAGTTTGACCTCATCGTTGGTGACCTGTCTTTCATCTCGCAAACGCTGGTGCTGCCCGCGCTGGTGCCCTTGCTAAAACCCGGCGCTGACGTGCTGATGCTGGTCAAACCCCAGTTTGAGCTGCAACCCGGCCAGGTGGGCAAGGGCGGCATCGTCAAAGACCCGGCCATGTATACCCTGGTGGAGCAGCGCATCCGCGATACCTATGCCGGGCTGGGCCTGACCATAAAAGGATGGTTTGACAGCCCCATCACCGGTGGTGACGGCAACCGCGAATTCTTCGTTTATGCCCACAAGCCAGATACCTTCTGAGTTTATCTTTTCTTTAGCTTGCACCTTTGTCATTGCGAGCGAAGCGCGGCAACCCAGCAGCCCTGGATTGCCG
>JANOAP010000013.1:0-3671 GCA_031411175.1 Rhodoferax sp.
CTGGGTAACCTGTTCCTCAACACCAAGGCCAGCGGCCGCTCCATCGGCACGCCGGGTGCCGTGCGCATGCTGGAGCTGGCGCACCAGGACAACGGCACGCAAGCCTGGGCCAACCTGTTCCAGCCCGCCATCAAGCTGGCCACCGATGGCTTTCCCATCAGCGGGCGCATGGCGGCGGCCATTGCGGGTGCGCGCACCGACCTTTTGCGTGACCCCGAGGCGGCGGCTTATTTCCTGAATGCTGACTACAGCGCCAAGGCGCTGGGGACCGTCATCAAAAACCCTGCCTACGCGGCCACACTGACCACGCTGGGCCAGGGCGGTGCCAACGCTTTTTACACGGGGCCTATCGCAGAGTCCATCGTCAGCAAAATCAAGACCACCACAGGTGGCGTCACCACCACCATTGCCATCACACCCGGCCTGACCGAGCTGAGCGACCTGGCCAACTACAAGGCCATACGCCGCACACCGGTGTGCGGCACCTACCGCAGCACCTGGGTCTGCGGCATGGGGCCACCGTCATCCGGTGGCATTGCCGTGGCACAGGCCCTGGGCATTCTGGAAAACTTTGACCTGGCCGCCAACGGCCCCACCCTGGTCAATGCCGAAGGCGGCAAGCCCTCCATCATGGGCGTGCATCTGGTGAGCGAGGCCGAGCGTCTGGCCTACGCAGACCGCAACAAGTACGTGGCAGACACCGACTTTGTGGCCCTGCCCGGTGCCGGTGCGGCGTCCATGATCAACAAGGATTACCTGAAGGGGCGTGCCGCGCTCATCTCCACCACCAAGAGCATGGGCACCGCAGCAGCGGGAGATTTTTCCGGGTTCGCCAAGCAGGGCAGCAGCGCCACCGAGGGCAAGGGCACCACCCACATGTCCATCGTTGACAAATACGGCAACGTGGTGGTGATGACGACCACGATTGAATCCGGCATGGGCTCGTTTCACTTCACGCGCGGTTTCCTGCTGAACAACCAGCTGACGGATTTTTCTTTTGACCCCTCAGACGCGTCCGGCCTCATTGCCAATCGTGTCGCCCCGCTCAAGCGGCCCCGCAGCTCCATGGCGCCGACCCTGGTGTTCAACAAGGCCGCAGATGGCTCGCGGGGTGACTTCCTGATGGCCACCGGCTCACCGGGCGGCGCGTCCATTATTCAGTTCGTGGTGAAGACGGTGGTGAGCGCGGTCGACTGGAAGCTCGATGCGCAGCAGGCCACCTCAATGGTGAATTTTGGTGCCGCCAACAGCGCCACCACCGGCGTTGGGGGTGAACACCCGTCCATTGACATTAGCAACAGCGGCCTGAATGACCCCCTGCTGGTGGGCTTGCGCAGCCTGGGGCACACCGTGTCATTTGCAGCGCAGTCCAGCGGCGTGTCTACCGTGATCCGGACGACCACGGCCAACGGCAGCAGTAGCGCACTGGTGGGCGGTGCCGACCCAAGGCGTGAAGGCATAGCGCTGGGTGATGCGTTACCTTGAGTGGTGTGGGGCGCGTGCCACCGGTAAAAACTCATCAAACCGAATCATCTGACTCAGCGCGGGCCAGCCGCGCGCTTTTCCAGTACACGTCATCGCCCACCGTGCCGTCCGTGCCGTCTGTGCGATGTCGATTCAATACGCGCGCCAGCACAAACATCAAATCGCTCAGGCGGTTGAGGTACTGGCGCGGCGTGTCTTTCAGGGTTTCGTGGCCTTCCAGTGCGACCACGGCGCGCTCTGCCCGGCGCGCCACGGTGCGGCACACATGCGCCAATGACGCCGCCCGCGTGCCCGCTGGCAAGATGAACTCCTGAAGGCGCGGCAATGTTTCATTGTGCTGCGCCAGCGCATCGTCCAGCGCCAGCACCGCTTCGGCCTTGAGCAGCTCAAAGCCGGGGATGGACAGCTCACCCCCCAGGTTGAAAAGCTGATGCTGTATGTCTACCAGCAGTTCTCGCACGCCCTGCGGCATGTCTTCACACAGCAGCACGCCAATGCAGGAGTTGAGCTCGTCCACATCGCCCATGGCATGAACCCGCAGCGAGTCTTTGCTGACCCGCGTGTTGTCCCCCAGGCCGGTGGTGCCGTTGTCGCCCGTGCGGGTGGCAATTTGAGTCAGTCGTTGGCCCATGGTGTCAGTCTCCCAGGTTCAGGTCGAGCATCAGCTCTTGCGCCAGATTGCCCAGCTCGCGGCGCAGGGTATCGATGGCCACAGTTTTAGGCACCTGCAATTGCGCACGCACCGTGAAGGTGGGTTTGGCGATGCCATCCGCAGCGCGATGGCCTGCGGCAATTTTGGTGTCGATGTGCTCCAGGCTGACGTTGTGTGCCGCCAGTATGGCAGTGAGCTTGCTGACAATGCCCACGCGGTCTTCGCCCATCAGCTCCAGTTGCACGGGGGTGGACGTGGCAACCGGTGCGGCCCCTTCGCTGCGGGCGACAGTGACCCGCAGGCCGGTGGACTCCAGCTCGCGCAGGGCCCGGGCCAGGCCGTCGGCGCTCTCAGCGGGCACCTCCAGGTGCACCGTTCCCGCAAACTCGCCCGCCAGACGTTCCATGCGGCTGGCACCCCAGTTGGCACCAAAGCGCTGAGCACGGTCTGAAAGCAGGTTGACGATGCCGGGGCGGTCCGGGCCAATCACGGTGACCACCAGCGAGGTGCCCGGCGGGGTCGCGTTGTCGGCAACGCCTTCGGTGAGCTTCATGGCGCGCCGGATCATGGGCGCGCGGGTGGCAAAGCGCTCGTCCTGCACCTGGGCGGGAAGCACGCCATGCGCACGGGCATGCTGCACCACGCTGCACAACAGCCGCAGGCCCATGGGGGCCAACGCGCGCTCCCACAGCGTGCGGGCATCGTCGTCTTTGGCGACAAAGCACCACTCCTGCGCGGCCACGGCACCTTTGTCCCAGCCGTCAGCCAGGTGGTAGACCGAGCCACCGGCAATCGGGTCGCCGCTCAGAATCGTCCACTCCACCGCCGCAATGCCCCGGTGGCGTGGCAGCAGCGACGGGTGGTAGCCCACGCCGCCCAGACGGGTGCGGGCCAGTGCGTCGTCGCTTACGCGCGCATGGGTGTGGGCCGCCACGATCATGTCGGCACCTTCGGCAATGGCCTCACCCGGCACCATTTTGGGGTTAGCCAGCACGTGCACGGCAATGCCAGCCGCGCGGCCTGCGTTTGCCAGGCGGTCGTCCGCTTCGGGTGCCACCACGCAGCACACTTCTACGCCGGGCTCTTTCAACAAGGCCGCCAGTACCGTGGCACCAAAATACTTCGAACCAATCAGGGCAACTTTCACCAGAATTTCCTTTCGTCTTGAGGTCAGACACAACGATAACGTTGATTTGAACCGTTTTTGCACGCTGCGCTGGCGCTGTCCTTAAAATGTTCTACGCGGTCCCAATACCAACCCCCACGCCGCCAACCTGGAGACGCCCCATGAACGCACCCACGCAGCCCCTTCACCTGATGCCCGAGGTCAACCAGCGGGCCGTGCCCCCCGCCATGCTGGACGCGCTGAAGGCCCGCTTTGGTGCCAACCTGTCCACCGCGCTGGTGGTGCGCGAGCAGCACGGGCGTGATGAGTCGTCGTTTTCCGTGCCGCCCCCGTCTGCCGTGGTGTTTGCCGAAAGCACCGCCGATGTGGCCGCTGCCGTGGCGCTGGCCAGCGAGCACAGCGTGCCGG
>JANOAP010000014.1:0-4710 GCA_031411175.1 Rhodoferax sp.
CGACGGTGTGAAAGTTGAAAACAGCTTCATCACCATGCCCGACCTGCCAGGCATCGGGTTTGAAGGCAAGGCAGACCTGTACAAGGTCATGCGGGAGTTGTCGGCCTGACCTTGACGATTGCCCGGCTACCATCTTCCTGAGAGGCGATGAGTGGGGCCGTACAACGGTACCATGCCGCATGAATGATCTGAAATCACTGCAGACGATGGGGCTGACCTTGCCGAGTCCCGCGTACATCCTGGGCTCCATCCTGTTCGGGCTCGTTGGCTATGTGGTTTTCAGGCGGGGCCGCAGGTTACAGAGAAGTGAACTCACCTGGGTGGGCGTCGCCTTGATGCTGTACCCCTATGCCGTCTCCGAAACCTGGATGCTTTGGGCTGCAGGCGCCCTGTTGAGCACATGGGTGTACTTCAAATGGTACTGATACGGGTGCACCTGCCTCGCTCGCCTCGCGAAAGCCAAAGTTGTCTGGAAATGGCGGGCGTCCAAAATCAATCTTAAGCGCCAGCCTGACACCATCGGCCAGAATTCGGACACACGCTGGCCCGTGCGCCGTTCACCCAGACCTGCTCGTCAGCCAGCAGCAATGCGGTCGAAGGGGCTATGTCAAAGGCGACCTGCAGTGCGTGCGCGACATTCACATTCTCGATGGGCAATTCCCACGTCAGGAATACCTGTGTGCAATCCCGGTCAGGGGGAAAGTGGGCCACATCAAAGCCGCTGCTGCGACGGTCAATCACGGCGTGAGGCTGGCCCGTATCGAATATCACCATCGTGCCCCGGACCAGGGGGATTCGATGACCGGTGCCCGCAAAGTGCACGTCCAGCCCCCGGTCTTCGCTCAGGAAGAGATTACAAAAAGCCGCGCCACCATACTGCGCGCCATCATGGTGGTACCTCGCGCCACGGCAGGCCATCAGGGCCACTGCGCTCGAGGCAAGTACGTCACCCATACCCAGCGTACGGGCCCAGTCTGCCACGGCCTGCACGCAACGGCGGTAGTCCGGCCAGCGCATTCGCGCTCTTGCCAACGGCAGGGCCTCAACATCGCCCGGTTCTAGGCTCAGATGCTGAACAATTTCCCTTTCCCAATCGGCCACCAGTCTTTTGGGAGACGCAGGCACATCGAGCGTGCCGGACAAAACGACATCACTCACGCTGCGGCTGCGTAGGGTGTCGCCGCTCCAGTAATAGGAGACCGGATGGTTTGGCGCGCGACGCGGTAGAGGGGATGCGCTCACGGGGACGAGTGTAGTGAGCCATGCAGAATGAAATAATCAGTGTGATGAATCAGAAACTTCTGTTTGGTATTTTCTTCTGGGCTATCGCAACAATGTCCCGCGCATGTCGCATGCCTGGAACGAGGCCATGAACAGCCTGCACCACTGTGCTGAACATGGCGGTGCCGGTTTGGATAAGACAATAGCCCCCATGCGGTTTATGAATGTCTCCGGGGTGTGTTGGCAACATCAGGGTGCTAGTCTGCCGCCCGCCAGCAGCCGGGCCCCGGCGTTGATGGCGGAGAGCGCTTGAGCTCTACAGAGTTGAGCGACGCATCAAGACTGCCTGCAGCACCGGAGCTGGCAGAAACTCTGCAAGCCACAAACACAGCCACGACAGCAGTCGAAATAGAAGCCGCAATCGAATCCGAAGTCGCGACCGAAGTCAGGGCCGCACCCGATGGCCTGCAGCCAGACCCACCCGCAAGACCCGAGCGTCGGCATTTGTCGCTGGCTGTCATGCTCTCGCTGGCGGTCCACACGTTGCTGTTGAGCCTGACGTTCAGTGGCCAGGGCCCTGGCCTGCCGGGCTTCGGCCTTCCCTGGGAAGATCGCCGGATCGAGGTGCCCGATCTGCGCGCCGTGCTCCTTCCGGCACCGGAGCCCGTCCCGGCTCCAGTTCCGGCTGCAGAGCCCCTGCCAGCCACGGGTGCCGGTCAACCTGTAGCGGCTGAGCCGGTGATGCAGGTGCTTGTGTACTCTGCGCCACCCTCGAAGGTGACCACCGCTGCCGGCACGCCCAAGGCCAAACCGAAGAAAGTGGTCAAGTCAAAGACCGTCGCAGCGGCTCCTCATACTCCACCACCTGCCAACGAACGCGTGTCCCCCCCGGTGCCAAATGTAGACGTGATCACCGTGGCGCAGTCGGACGAATCCACATGGACCGCGCCCCCTGCCCCAGAGGTGCCGACACCCGTCACTGCGGTCGCACCAAGCGCCACCAGCTCGGAGATCGCGCTGCCGCTGCCTCGGGATGCTGGTGATGCAAAGCAGGATGCGCAGCGGCAGGCGGAGCGGGTAGAGGCCGAACGCCAGGAGACTGCACAGCGGGCGGCAACACAGCAAGAAGCGACACGAGCTGATGCGGCGCGTGTCGCTTCCGAGCAGCGGGAGTCTGCAAAACAGGCAGCCGCACGGCAAGAAATGGCGCAACAGGAAGCCGCCCGAGTCGAATCCTTACGGGTTGAGGCTGAACGCCAGGAGGCGGCAAAACAGGCAGCAGTACGCCTAGAAGCAGCGCGACAAGAGGCGGCCCGTCAAGAAGCAGCAAAAGTCGAAGCCGCAAGAGTCGAAGCTCAGCGCAAAGAGGCGGCAAAACAGGCCGAAGCTGCACGGGTGGAGGCTGAGCGCCAAGAGGTCGCAAGACAGGCAGCAACACGACAAGCTGCGTTGCGACAGGAAGCAGCTCGTCAGGAAGCAGTGCGGGCTGATGCGGCTCGTCAAGAAGCGGCCCGACAGGAAGCGGCACGGGCCGAGGCAGCGCGACAGGATTCCGTGCGGCAGGCGGCTGCACAGCAAGAAGCTGCTAGAGCCGAAGCCGCCCGTCAAGAGGCCGCCAGGGTAGAGGCCGGTCGTCAGGACGCGGCAAGAGCTGAGGCGGCCCGTGCCGAAGCAGCACGGGCTGAAGGTGAACGCCAGGCAGCGGCCCAGGCAGCCACACAGGCAGCGGCGCAGAACGCCGCGCTGGGCGCAGCGAGACAAGAAGCCGCACGGCTTGACGCTGCCCGCCAGGGCTTGGCACGGGTCGAGGCCGAGCGGCTGGCCGCTATTCAGGCCGAGGCAGAAAAGCGGGAAGAAAGGCTGCGCGCGATAGGTCG
This sequence comes from Rhodoferax sp., assembly GCA_031411175.1. GTDB lineage: Bacteria > Pseudomonadota > Gammaproteobacteria > Burkholderiales > Burkholderiaceae_C > JANYCG01. The sequence goes on from JANOAP010000014.1 coordinate 3,099, forward strand.
GCAGCTCAACGAAGAAGCCGACCGGCGTGAAGCCGCAGCAGCTGCCCAGCGCCAGCTGTCACCCTCGGCCAGCAGCATGCGCCGGGGCCGACTCTTCGGGCACACCGACGCCAGCGCGGAACTCATCGCTTACGCGGAGGCCTGGGCCCGCAAGATTCAGTTGAACATGACGTTCGACATGGTTCGCGAAGCTGCAAAGCAGCCGCACGCCAACCCGTTGGTCACGGTGGCCATTCGAAGCGATGGATCGGTGGAGGCCGTGACCTTCGTCCGCTCCAGCGGCGTACTGGCCATCGACGAAGCCATACGCCGCATCGTGCAGAGTCAGGCTAACTATCAGGCTTTTCCGCCCGGTCTGTTGCGCGATTACGATGTTGTTGAAATCCGCCGAACCTGGCAATTTGACATGGCGATCCGGCTTTACTAAAAATTCAGGGCGCTTATTGCGGCACCAAGCCCGCAGCCTTGACGAGTCCCGCATGCACCTTGATGTCGTTCGTGATGAGGCGCTGCACCTCTTCAGGCGTGCTGGTTGACACCTCAATGCCGCTTTCAGCCAGTTTGGTCTTCATCTCAGGGTCGAATGCGGTTTGCACTGCACGATTGAGCTGGTCGATGATGGGGCGGGGGGTCTTGGCGGGGGCCAGCAAGGCGATCCAGGCAGACAGGTTCAGGTCCGTGATGCCGCTTTCCGCCATGGTTGGCACCTGGGGGAACACCGGAGAACGCGTGGGGCTCATCACACCCAGTGCCTGGAGTTTGCCCGACTGGATGTGGGGCACGGCTTCCGGCATCACAGCGAACATGACGTCCACCGTACCGCCGATGGTGTCGTTGATCGCCAATGCGCCACCCCGGTACGGCACATGCAACAGCTTCGTCTGCGTCCGCGCTTCAAACAGGAGGCCACCCAGGTGCTGTGGGCTGCCATCGCCTGACGAGGCATAGGTGATCATGCCTGGTTGTGCCTTGGCAGCGGCCACCAGCGCCGCCACGGTCGGATACTTCTGTTTGTCTTTCACAATCAAAACCATGGGCTGATTGACCAGGCGCGAGACGGGTATGAAATCCGTCTCGGGGTCGTACGGCAGGGTCTTGAAGATGCTTTTGTTGGTCGTTAAAAACGAGGCTGGCGAAACGGTCAGTGTGTAGCCGTCAGCGGGTGACTTGGCGACAAAGGGCATGCCGATCTGGCCTGAGCCACCGGCCCGGTTATCGATCACAAACGGTTGCCCCAATGCCGCAGTGAGCTTCTGGCCCAGCTGGCGGGCAATCACGTCAACGCTGCCACCTGCGGGCAGTGCGACGATGAGTTTCACCGGCTGATCCGGGTATTTGGCCTGCGCATTCGCTTGGCCAGTGATGGCCAGGGCAATTAGTGCGACAGCTAATACGATTGAAGTGTGTCTATTGAACATGCGGGGGCTCCGTGGGTTGTGGCATTGGGAAGTTTAGTTTGCAATGCCCGGTTGAAATGTGCATTTTCTTATAACTGGCACAAGGCGCGCAACAAGCAGCCTTGTCCAACGAGGTATGAGCCTGAAGGGGACGCGTATTTCCACCCAGAAATGAGCCCGAGGCGGCGAATTTGGGGTTGAACTGATGGCTTGAT
>JANOAP010000015.1:0-3799 GCA_031411175.1 Rhodoferax sp.
TCTTGATCCACCCTAAGTTACCCAAGGCAGATCCAGCCGAATAAGATTACCCCACAGCCTGGACGACCCGACCTTGCGATCTGACCACCCTTGCCCAGCCTATCGGCTTGCTGTTGTGAGGCTCACGTGCAATTAAGCAGCGAGTGCGAAACGTTCGTCGTTTGCAGTTAGTTTTTTTGAATCTGTTTAACGAGCTCATTCAGCTCGACATGCCCTGCTGCGCGTCCGAATCCACGTCGAAACCAGTGCAGCCCCTCAAACCTTATTTTAAGCCTTGGGAATCAATTGCAAGAGCTCAAGAGGTGAATAAATCTGTGCATGGGCACCCCACTGGTCGGCACCAGCAGCACTGCCGAGGTAGCCGTACATTGCAGCAACGGTGCCCATACCGGCAGCCAGCCCCGCCACGATATCGCGGTGGTCATCCCCAACATAGAGGCATTTGGCCGGGTTCAGACTCAGGCGGCGGGCCGCTTCAAAAAGGGGCTCGGGATGCGGCTTGGCATGGGGCGTTGTATCTCCGCTCACAATGGTGCCTGCCGTCGCGAAAAGAGCGATGTCGCGGGTCAGCGGATTGGTAAAGCGCGAGGCCTTATTTGTCACAACGCCCCAGGGTAGTCTGCGCGCCACCAGGCTCGCAATCAGTTCTGCTACTCCATCAAAGGCATAGGTACGCTGCGTCATGCACCGCTCATAGTTCTGGAGAAATTCTTCCTTCATGACACCGAAATCAGGGTGGTCCGGGGTCATGTCAAAGGCAATTCCCAGCATACCCCGGGCGCCGGCACCGGCCACGGGGCGATAGCGCTCCAGCGGGTAAGGCGGCAGCCCGCGATCCGTTCGCATTTTGTCGGCGGCTGCGCCCAAATCAGGGGCACTGTCGATCAGCGTGCCGTCCAGATCGAACAGCACGGCTTGCACATCAAACACCATGGCCTTGATCCTCCCAATCAGGTGACATCTGCCGGCTTTTGGGTGGCAAACAGGTAGTTCACGCTGGTATCGGCGCTCAGCCAGTAGCGCTGGGTCAGCGGGTTGTGCTCGAGGCCACGCGTGTGTTGCAGTTCCAGCCCGGCATGGCGGCAATACGAGGCCAGCTCACTTGGGCGAATCATTTTGGCGTACTCATGGGTGCCGCGCGGCAGCAGGTTGAGCACATACTCAGCCCCCACAATGGCAAACAGGAACGACTTAGGATTGCGGTTGATGGTGGAGAAGAACACCCAGCCACCCGGCTTGACCAGGGCGGCACACGCCCGAACGACAGATGATGGGTCGGGCACGTGTTCCAGCATCTCCATGCAAGTTACAGCGTCATAGCGCGCAGGCTGCTCGATGGCCAGGGCTTCGGCGCTGACCTCACGGTATTGCACACCCGGGGTTTGGGCCTCCAGCGCATGCAGTTGCGCTACCTTCAGCGCTTTGGTAGACAAATCAATGCCCAGCACCCTCGCCCCTTTGTGAGCCATGGAGTCGGCCAGAATGCCACCGCCGCAACCCACATCGAGTACCTGCTTGCCGTTCAATGGGCACAGGCCGTTGATCCAGTCCAGCCGCAAAGGATTGATCTGATGGAGCGGGCGAAACTCGCTGTCCTTATCCCACCAGCGGTGGGCAAGATCGGAAAACTTGGCCAGCTCGGCAGGGTCGGCATTCAATGTTGAAGTCATTGGGCAATTATCTCCTGCTGTCTATCGGTATCTATCGGCAATCCAGTCAGCCAGAAATGCAAAAACCCGCCGGAGCGGGTTTTAAAAGCGCAACCTCACCGCAGTGAGGTGCATCGAGCAACTTTGCAATTACTTGTTGGCGCGCGTGCCGACCACTTCGATCTCTACGCGACGGTTCTTGGCTTGACCTTCTTTGGTCTTGTTGTCAGCCACTGGCTGCTTCTCGCCCTTGCCTTCGGTGTACACGCGATTTTTTTCGATGCCCTTGGACACGAGGTAAGCCTTGACGGCTTCAGAGCGTTTGACCGACAGCTTCTGGTTGTAAGCATCGCTGCCGATGGAGTCGGTGTGACCCACAGCAATAATGACTTCCAGGTTGATGCCCTTGACCTTGTCGGTCAGGTCATCGAGCTTGGCTTTGCCTTCTGGCTTGAGCACGGACTTGTTGAAGTCAAAGAATGCGTCAGCAGCGTAGGTGACCTTGGTGGCAGCGGGTGGTTGAGCAGCGGCTGGGGCAGCTGCAGCAGCAGGCGCAGGAGCGGCAGCAGGAGCGGCAGCGGCCGGTGCAGCCGGTGCAGCAGCGGGGGCCGGTGCGGGAGCGGGTGCTGGTGCAGCCCGAGGTGCAACAATGGCACCGTCGCAACCGACAGCGGCGGTAGCAGGGGTCCAGTTGGCATCACGCCAGCAGAGTTCGCTGTTGCCGTTCTTCCAGACCAGCTCGGCGTTGGCGTTGCGCCAGTTGTCGACAGTTTGTGCACCAGCGGCGGTAGCGAGTGCTGCGGTGGCAATCAGCATTGCCATTTTGTTCAATTTTTTCATGGTTCTCCTCTAGGGGAAAGGCCGCAGCAGCGCTGCGATTAATGGGACGTTCTGGGTGACCATCACCCAACTCGTTCAAACTATTGTGCCACAGCCAGCAGCCGGGACAACCCAACTTGGGTGCAGACCGTGCAGGACAAAACCGCATTCGCGTGTAAGTGTTGCGGCTTAGCGACAGCAATCTGCCCGTAAAATCAAGCTTCACCCGCTCCTATCGCCCGCCATACCGCCTTCTCCATGACCCAGTTCGCCAAAGAAACCCTGCCCATCAGTCTTGAAGAGGAAATGCGCAGGAGCTATCTCGACTACGCCATGAGCGTGATCGTCGGGCGCGCGCTACCTGATGCCCGGGACGGCCTCAAACCCGTGCACCGGCGCGTGTTGTTCGCCATGCACGAGCTCAACAACGACTGGAACCGTCCGTATAAGAAGTCAGCCCGTATCGTCGGCGATGTCATCGGCAAATACCACCCGCATGGTGACAGCGCGGTTTACGAAACCATCGTGCGCATGGCGCAGGACTTTTCCCTGCGCCATATGCTGGTGGACGGCCAGGGCAACTTCGGCTCGGTCGATGGCGACAATGCCGCTGCCATGCGGTACACCGAAATCCGAATGTCGAAGATCGCGCACGAGTTGTTGGCTGATCTGGACAAGGAGACGGTTGACTTTGGCCCCAACTACGACGGCAGCGAGAGAGAGCCTCTGGTGATGCCGGCCCGGTTCCCCAACTTGCTGGTCAACGGCTCATCAGGTATTGCCGTGGGTATGGCGACCAACATTCCGCCACACAACCTTAATGAAGTGATTGACGGCTGCTTGCATTTGCTGCGCAGCCCGCTGGCAACCATCGACGAGTTGATGGAAATCATCCCCGCGCCCGACTTCCCCACGGCCGGCATCATCTACGGCATCAATGGCGTGAAAGACGGCTACCGCACCGGCCGTGGCCGGGTGGTGATGCGCGCCAAGGTGCACTTTGAAGACATAGACAAAGGCCAGCGCCAGGCCATCATCGTCGATGAGCTGCCCTACCAGTGCAACAAGAAGACCCTGCAGGAACGCATGGCCGAGTTGGTGCACGAGAAGAAGATTGAAGGCATCAGCCACATCCAGGATGAGAGCGACAAATCGGGCATGCGCCTGGTCATTGAACTCAAGCGCGGCGAAGTACCCGAGGTGGTGCTGAACAACCTGTACAAGCAGACGCAGTTGCAGGACACCTTCGGCATCAACATGGTGGCCCTGATCGACGGCCAGCCCAAGCTGTGCAACCTGAAGCTGCTGGTCGAGGTCTTCCTGGACCACCG
>JANOAP010000016.1:0-2169 GCA_031411175.1 Rhodoferax sp.
CAGGCGGTGCGCGTGTCAACCGAAAAGCCCGACGTGTACCCGGATTGCGATGCCGTGGGTGTAGAAGTTTTCAGGGTGAAATCATGAGCGTTGTGGCTTTGAAACCAGAGATGTTTGCTGATGATGTGCCCGCACAGACCACCTTTGGAAACAGTCTGAAGATCGAGCGCGAAACCCACAAGCTGGAAAAGCGCCTGTGCCGTCAGGTGGGCCAGGCGATTGTGGAATTCAACATGATCGAGGAAGGCGACAAGGTCATGGTCTGCGTGAGCGGTGGCAAAGACAGCTATGCCATGCTGGACATTTTGCTCAAGCTGAAAAGCCGCGCACCCATTCACTACGACCTGATTGCCGTCAACTTGGACCAGAAGCAGCCGGGCTTCCCCGAAGAGGTGCTGCCCACTTACCTCAAGGCCCTGGGCGTGCCATTCCACATCGAAAACCAGGACACTTACAGCATCGTTAAGCGCGTGATTCCTGAAGGCAAAACCACCTGCGGCCTGTGCAGCCGCCTGCGCCGGGGCATTTTGTACCGCGTGGCCGACGAGCTGGGCGCCACCAAAATCGCGCTGGGCCACCACCGCGACGACATGCTGCAAACCTTCTTTCTCAACATGTTTTTTGCGGGCAAGCTCAAGGGCATGCCGCCCAAGCTGGTGAGCGACGACGGCAAGCACATCGTCATTCGCCCCATGGCGCACGTCGCCGAGAAAAACCTCACGCGCTGGGCCGCGCACCGCGCATTTCCCATCATCCCCTGCACGCTGTGCGGCAGTCAGGAAAACCTGCAACGCAAGCAAATCGCCCAGATGCTGCAAGAGTGGGAAAAGAAGCACCCGGGCCGCATCGAGAGCATGTTCAGCGCGCTGCAAAACGTGGTGCCCTCGCATCTGATGGACCGCAAGCGTTACGACTTTGAAGGGCTCAAGGCCACGGGTGAAGCCAACGCAGACGGCGACATGGCATTTGACAGCGAAGAATTCCCCGTTGCTGCCACGAGCCTACCCGGCCTTCAAGTAGTGACGATCTGACACGATGCCTGGCAGTTTCCCGGAACCCACCCGCATCATCGCCATTCGCCACGGCGAAACCGCCTGGAACAAGGACACGCGCATTCAGGGCCAGCTTGACATCGGCCTCAACGAGAGAGGCCGCTGGCAGGCGGGTCGCGTAGCGCTGGCGCTGGCGGGCGAGCCCATTCGCGCGATTTACGCCAGTGACCTGCTGCGCGCGTGGGACACGGCCCTGTCCATCGGCAACCTGACGGGCCTGAACGTGCAGACCGTAGAAGGCCTGCGCGAGCGCGGTTTTGGCGTGTTTGAGGGCAAGACGTTCAAAGAGGTCGAAGCCCACTGGCCAGATCAAGCCCTGCGCTGGCGCAAGCGTGACCCGGAGTTTGCACCCGAAGGCGGCGAGTCGCTGATGGCCCTGCGCGAACGCATCCTGCAGACCACCCATCAACTGGCAGCGCAGCACCCAGGCGAGCAAATCGTGCTGGTGGCGCACGGTGGCGTGATGGACGTGCTGTACCGCGCCGCCACCCGCCAGGAGATTCAGGCACCCCGCACGTGGGACCTGGGCAATGCCGCCATCAACCGCCTGCTGTGGACCCCTGATGGTTTGAGCCTGATTGGCTGGGCCGACACCCACCACCTGGACGACAACACCGCGCTGGACGAGTCTGCCGCCTGAGCGGGCGTTGCTGGCAACACCTGCAGGCCTCGCAAATGCCGCAGCTCAGACTCCAAACAGGTCAGGATTGGTCTTGGGCGGCGTCACCCCCAGGTGCCGGTAGGCCGCCAACGTGGCGATGCGCCCGCGCGGTGTGCGCTGCAAATAGCCTTGCTGAATCAAATAGGGCTCAATCACATCTTCAATGGTTTCGCGCTCTTCACCAATGCTGGCAGCAATGTTGTCCAGCCCCACCGGGCCGCCGTCAAAGCGATGGATCACAGCCTCCAGCAGCTTGCGGTCCATGATGTCAAAACCCTGGGGGTCCACATCCAGCTTGGCCAGGGCTCGGTTGGCAATATCCTGCGTGTTGCTTCCGGTGCCCTTCACATCGGCATTGTCGCGCTCACGGAGCAACAGGCGGTTGGCAATGCGCGGCGTACCCCGCGAACGCCGGGCTATCTCGAAACCGCCTTTTTCATCGGTGGGCACATTGAG
>JANOAP010000017.1:0-4581 GCA_031411175.1 Rhodoferax sp.
ACTGGCCGTCCAGGGGGTCGATGACGACCTGGCCCTTGGGAAGGTTCACCTTCACCATGAAGTGCCCGGGGAACCCCACACCCCGCGCCGACAGGCCCAGGCCCTGGGCCAGTTCCAGCCACAACACAGCCAGCGAAATCGGTATTGCGCAGCGCGTCTTCAGCACGACGTTGACGTAGCTGTTGTCCGGGTCGTAGTAGTTGTTGACGTTGCCCCGAAAACTCAGGTCGCGAAAAAAGAACTGGTTGACCGCCCGCAACTTGTGCAGCGGGGCGGCATCAGCCGGAACCCGACGCTTGAGCCGCGCCAGCAACTGGTCCACCTCACCCAACACCTGCTGCACGTCTAGCTCCGGGTATTCATCGTGGGCCAGACTGATGGCGGCTTCGAGCAAGGGGAATTCGGCGTCGCTTTGCACCAGCGATGTGAAGTACGCAATGGGCGTGGGGACGTCAAACGACAGGTTCATTGAAGCAATATCCTACCGCAACCACCACCCGTTCCGCGTCAACTGGCTGCCAGTTCAGCGCCGGATGAACTGCCGCAATTTCAGGCCTGCCGCCCAGGTTGCTCCAAAATAGACGGCGGCAGAGCCAATCAATACAAGGGCCATCAGCCCAATCCGCTTGAAATTTTCACCCGGCATGCGCGTCCAGGGGACGGCACCTGCCGCCCACATCAGGAAGACGGCAAGCAAGGCGCTGGCGGCAATCACCTGGAGCCAGAAGATGCCCCAGCCCGGCTCGGGCTTGTAGCTGCCGCGTTGGCGCAGGCCGATCAGCAGCCAAAGCGCGTTGACCAGGGCCCCCAGGCCAATGGACAGTGTCAGGGCTGCGTGCTGAAGCAGGGGCACCAAAAACAGGTTCAGCACCTGCGTGACGACCAGTACGGCGATGGCAATCAGCGCGGGCGTCCTCATGTTCTGGCTTGCGTAGTAGCCCGGCGCCAGTACCTTGATGGCCACCACGCCCAACAGCCCCACGCCCCAGCCCATCAGGGCGTAAGTTGTCTGCTGCACATCACGTTCGGTATACGCACCATAGTGAAAGATCACCGCCACCAGGGGCTGGGCAAACGTCAGCAAGGCCACCGAGCAGGGCACCGCCAGCAGCACGACCAGGCGAAGGCCCCAGTCCAGCATGGCCGAATACTGCGCGGCATTGTCAGCCGCGCGGGCGCTGGTCAGTTGGGGCATCAGCACCGCGCCCAGGGCCACGCCCAGCAGGGCGGTCGGAAACTCCATCAGGCGGTCCGAGTTGCTCAGCCAGGTCACACTGCCTGTGGCCAGCCGCGAGGCGATCTGGGTGTTGATGAACAGCGAAATCTGCGCCACGCCTACGCCCAGCAAGGCCGGCACCATGAGCTGCGCCACCCGGCGTGTGGTGGGGTCGCGCCAGGCGTCCCGCACCACCGACCATCGCAGGCCGATTTTCGGGAACAGGCCCAGGCGCAACAGGGCTGGCACCTGCACGGCCAGTTGCAGCGCGCCACCCAGCATCACGCCAATCACTTGGGCGTAGATGGGCTCAATGCCCAGCGCCTTGAACCAGGGCGTGCCCCACAGCGTCGCGCCAATCATGGCCACATTCAACAGAACCGGCGTTGCTGCTGGCACGGCAAACACACGCCAAGTGTTGAGAATGCCGGACGCAAACGACACCATCGAGATGAACAGGATGTAGGGGAACATCCACCGCGTCATGAACACCGCCGCAGCATAGGCTTGTGGCTCCTTCTGCAAACCGCCGGCCATGGCCCACACCAGAAACGGCGCACCCACGACACCCGCAATACTGGTCACCACCAGCACCCACGAGAGCAGTGTGGCCGTGCTGTCGATCAGCGGCCGGGTGCCTTCCAGGCCGTGCCGGGCCCGGCTGTCAGCCAGCACAGGCACAAAGGCCTGGCTGAAAGCGCCTTCGCCAAACAGGCGGCGAAACAGGTTGGGGATGCGAAAAGCGACATAAAACGCGTCGGTCAGGGCACTGGCACCAAACGTAGCAGCAAACAACTGGTCGCGAACCAGCCCCGCCACGCGCGAGGCCAAGGTCAGTAGGGAGATCGTGGAGGCGGCTTTGAGCAGGGACACGGCGAAGAGTGTAGCCCGGACAAAAGTACTCATTGGGCAACCGCCAGGCAGTGGTTTTGGTCAGCCGCTGCTCACTGATATAATCGTAGGCTTTGCTGGCAACATCCTCAGACACAAGGAACTATTTATATGGCATCTGGAAAACCCAAGAAAAAGAACCCGCGCCTGGCGTCGGGCCGCAAGCGCGTCCGTCAGGACGTCAAAATCAACGCCGCAAACACGTCCCTGCGTTCCAAATACCGCACTGCGGTGAAGAACGTCGAGAAGGCCGTGGCCGCTGGCGACAAGACCAAGGCCGCTGAGGCTTTCGGCAAAATGCAAGCCGTGGTTGACACCGTGGCTGACAAAGGCATCTTCCACAAAAATAAGGCGGCTCGTGACAAGAGCCGCCTGTCTACCCGGGTTAAAGCCCTGGCACTTGCAGCGCCCGCCGCTGCAAACGCGGCGTAATTTACGCCGCGTCATTCAGCCGCCTGACTTTTCAGGCAAACAGCCCGGGTTGAGCAATCAGCCCGCCGTTTGAAACGGGTGCGCTGCCAGCAAAGCGAAAACGCCACCTTCGGGTGGCTTTTTTGTGGGCGTCAGGTTTTATCGGTGCCCGCAACAGGCGCTGCAAGCTCGACTTGAAGGTCATTGTCTTTGGCAAAGTTCACGCAAAAGTCCCAGGCCATGACGTCGTAGTCGCGCAAATCACGGTGCACGATGACGCATTTCACGTCGCCAAACGCCGTCGGAACGCACCAGGGTGAATAGCCTAGATGACTGCCAGGTTGTGGTCCGCCAGGGCGAAACTGGCTCATCACCCCCGCCAGACGTTCAGCCCAGTCGCTGGGCCGAAACGCCTTACCGCCACGGGTCTGCCCCATGATGAAAATTTCTTTGGCGGAGTTTGGAACAACCATGGTTTGATGTTGATTGCCGTGCAGTAAATGCTGCAATGCACAAGAATTTTAGTTCATGCAAGACCCGTTCCAGCCCCCCAGCGCCACAAAGCAGGGCCGACGACGACGGTGTGTGCGCATCGCAGTGATTCCAAATTGTCAAAAGCCCGGCAGATCGATGCGCCTAGAATTGCATCTCAACGGCCCAAATCGATTGGGCCGATTCGTTTTTAAGTGCCGCTTTTTGGAGTAAGACAACATGAACGCAGCCGCAAAGCATCTGGTGGAAGCCGCCTCCCCCCACGTGATGAACACCTATGGGCGCGTGCCCATTGCGTTGTCTCATGGCCAGGGCTGCCGCGTGTGGGATGTGAATGGCAAGTCTTACCTGGATGGCCTGGGCGGCATCGCTGTCAATACCCTGGGGCACAACCACCCCCGGCTGGTGCCCGCCCTGCAAGACCAGATTGGCAAGATCATCCACAGCTCCAACTACTACCACGTGCCAGGCCAGGAAGCGTTGGCCAGGAAGCTGGTGGAACTGTCCGGCATGACCAACGTGTTTTTCTGCTGCACCGGGCTGGAGGCCAATGAGGGCGCGCTGAAACTGGCACGCAAGTTTGGCCACGACAAGGGCATTGAGCGCCCCGAGATCGTGGTCTATGAAAAAGCCTTTCATGGCCGCTCCATCGCCACACTGAGTGCGACGGGCAACCCCAAAGTACAGGCCGGGTTCGGCCCGCTGGTGGAGGGCTTTATCCGCGTGCCCTTGAACGACATTGAATCACTCAAAAAGGCGACAGAAAGCAACCCTAATGTCGTGGCCGTGTTTTTTGAGGCCATTCAGGGCGAAGGCGGGGTGAACCCCATGCATATGGATTACCTCAAAGACGTGCGCAAGCTGTGCGACGAGCGCGACTGGCTCCTGATGATTGACGAAGTGCAATGCGGCATGGGCCGCACCGGCAAGTGGTTTGCCCATCAGTGGGCGGGCATCACCCCTGACGTGATGCCGCTGGCCAAGGGCCTGGGCTCAGGCGTGCCCATTGGCGCCGTGGTGGCCGGCCCCAAAGCCGCGCACATTTTCCAGCCGGGGAACCACGGCACGACCTTTGGCGGCAACCCGCTGGCCATGCGCGCCGGGGTGGAGACCATCCGCATCATGGAAGAAGACGGCCTGCTGGCCAATGCCGCCGCCATGGGCACCTACCTGAAGGCCGCACTCGCCCGCGAACTGGCACCTGAGTTGGCCAGCGGTTCCGTCAAGGAAATCCGCGGCATGGGCCTGATGCTGGGCATCGAGCTGGCCAAACCCTGCTCGGCCCTGGTCACCGAGGCCGCAGAGCACGGGCTGTTGATCAGCGTGACCGCAGACACGGTCATCCGGCTGGTGCCACCCCTGATCATTTCAGCCGCAGAAATTGATGAATTGGTGGGCATACTGTGCCCGCTCGTCAAACAGCTCATTGCCAAAGCACCATGAAGCCCGCATTCAAGCATTACCTGCAGTTCAGCGATTTAACCGCTGACGAATACGTCTACCTGTTTGCCCGCGCCGCCTTGATCAAGAAAAAGTTCAAGGCCTACGAAAAACACCATGTGCTGGCCGAC
>JANOAP010000018.1:0-5342 GCA_031411175.1 Rhodoferax sp.
GTGAAGCCGTGCGTTACGGTGCAGAAGTGTTCCACGCCCTGAAGAAAATCCTGCACGACAAGGGCATGAGCATTGCAGTGGGTGACGAAGGCGGCTTTGCGCCCAACGTGCCCAACCACGAAGCCGCGATCCAGATGATTCTGGAGGCGATTTCTGCTGCGGGTTTTGTGCCCGGCGAACAGATCGCCCTGGGCCTGGACTGCGCCGCCAGCGAGTTTTACAAGGACGGCAAGTATGTGCTTGAGGCCGAAGGCCTGTCGCTGACCAGCGAAGAGTGGACCAACGTCTTGGCCACCTGGGTTGACAAATACCCCATCATCAGCATCGAAGACGGCATGAGTGAGAGCGACTGGGACGGCTGGAAAATCCTGACCGACCGCTTGGGCAAAAAGGTGCAAATTGTGGGGGATGACCTGTTCGTCACCAACACCAAGATCTTCAAGGAAGGCATCAGCAAAGGCATTGCCAATTCGATCCTGATCAAGATCAACCAGATCGGCACCTTGACTGAGACCTTCGCTGCCATCGAGATGGCCAAGCGCGCAGGCTACACCGCCGTCATCAGCCACCGTTCGGGCGAAACCGAAGACTCCACCATTGCCGACATTGCCGTGGGCACCAACGCGGGCCAAATCAAGACCGGCTCACTCAGCCGTTCGGACCGCATGGCCAAGTACAACCAGTTGCTGCGCATTGAAGAAGACCTGGGTGATATCGCCAGCTACCCGGGCCGCTCGGCCTTTTATAACCTCAAGTGACCTTAAGTGGGCACTCGCGTTGTCCCGGCTGCGTTGATCGCACTGCTCGTGATTCTTCACGCGCAGCTGTGGTTTGGCCGGGGCAGTGTGCCCAGCGTGGGCCGGATGACCGCTCAACTGGACCAGCAACTCAAGAAGAACGCCCAGGCCCAACTCGCCAACGACCGCTTGGCGGCCGAAGTGCGCGACCTGAAAGAAGGGCTTGAGATGGTTGAAGAAAAAGCCCGTCTGGAGCTGGGCATGGTCAAGGTTAACGAAATTTACGTGCATATTTCGTCCAAGTGAAAATCGCCCTGCTTGGCGCTGAAAGCACCGGCAAAACGCGGCTGGCCATGGAGCTTGTCGCCCATTGGCGCACCCAGGGACGCCAGGTGTTGCACGTGCCGGAGGTGCTGCGCGAATGGTGCGTGCGCGAGGGCCGCACGCCACGCCCCGACGAGCAAGCAGGCATTGCACAAGAGCAGGCGCGTCGTGCCGAGGCGGTGCGCGCAGGTGAATGGCTGGTGGCCGACACCACGCCGCTCATGACCGCCATCTACAGCGACATGCTGTTTGCCGACCCGTCGCTTTACGCCTTCGCCCTGCCCCATCAACAGCACTATGACCTGACGCTGGTGACCGGCCTGGACCTGCCCTGGGTGGCCGACGGTCTGCTGCGCGATGGCCCCCAGGTGCGCGAAGCCATAGATGCCCTGCTGCGGGCTGCCTTGACGCGCGGTGGCATTCACTTTCAGGTGGTGTACGGCACGGGCGCTGCAAGACTGTCAAACGCACTGCGCGCCATAGATGCTACTAATTCAGTAGCTGTCCAAGCAGGTTTTACCGGTTCTAGAGGCCATTTTGGCTCTCAAATTCAGTCCAATTGGCGCTGGCCATGCGACAAATGCAGCGACCCGGACTGCGAGCACGCCCTCTTCACGCAACTGCTGCGCAAGTGACACCGCAGGGGCCCTGCACAGCCGCCTGGATGCACGCCTGGGTGGGCGCCAGGGTGGTCGGCGCTTCAGTGCGCGCTGGGGCCGCCGGGAATCGTCTGCACAGCCGCCGTGAAAATCTGCGCGGCATCAATCGGGTCAAACACATATTGCTTGCCGCAAAAGTCGCAACCGACTTCAATGTCACCCCGCTCGGCAATGATGCCTTCGGCCTCATCCCTGCCCAGGCTATTGATCATCCGGCCCACGCGCTCACGGCTGCAACTGCACGCAAAACGCGGCCCCTCGTCCCCCACCAAGGGCTCGAAGCGGGTCAGGTTTTCTTCCCAAAACAAACGCCGCAAAATCGTGTCGACATCGAGGGTCAACAACTCTTCCCGCTTGAGGCTGGACGCCAGAATTGAAATGCGGTTGTAGTCTTCGTTGCGGCCAATCTGGTCCTCATTCTCCGAAAAATAGGGGTCAGACTCCAATTTCATTGCAGCGCGACGCGCTGCTGCACCCGTTCCCGCGGGAACCGATGAATTTTGAATGTGACCCCCATTTTTCGGCAAGCGCTGGATGAGCAGCCCTGCCGCGACCTTGTCGTCTGCCGCCAGCACCAAGGTTGTGTCCAACTGCTCGCTTTGCAGCATGTAGTGCCCCAGCACATCGCTCACGCGCTCCAGCTTTTCCTTGTGGTCACCAAACAGCGGCACCACGCCCTGGTACGGCTGCTGGCCGGGGAAGCGGTCTTTCGGGTCCAGTGTGATGGCGCAGCGGCCTTCATTGTTGACATTGACCATGCTACTCAGGGTGGCGTCCGGTGCCACCTCACCCGTCACCGTGGCGGTTGCGCGTAGGCTCAAGTCCGACTGCACCTCAACCACCGCCAGCTTCACCGGCCCGTCGCCAAAAATCTGCAACACCAGCGCGCCTTCAAACTTGATGCTGGACTGCATCAGCACGGCTGCTGCTGCCATCTCACCCAGCAATTGCTGGGCTGGCACAGGGTAGGCACCCGTCGTGGTGTTGGCGGCGCGGCGACTCAGGATGTCGGTCCAGGCGTCCGTCAACCGAACCACCATGCCGCGCACCGGCAGATCGTTGAACAAAAATTTATGCAATTCAGACACTCATCATCCCCATCAAATTCATAGCCACAGCCTTGCAGATCAGGCAATTTTTCGGAGCCCGGCCTTGAACCGCGCCGCGTTGTCAACATAGTGCACCGCAACGTTACGCAGCCCCTTCATCTGTGCCTCATCCAGCGCCCGCACCACTTTGGCCGGGCTGCCCATGATCATCGAGCCATCCGGAAACTCCTTGCCTTCCGTCACCAGCGAACCCGCACCCACAATGCAGTTCTTGCCAATGCGGGCGTTGTTCAGCACCACGGCCCCCATGCCGATCAGCGTGCCATCGCCAATGGTGCAGCCATGCAGCATGACCTTGTGCCCCACGGTCACATCGTCACCCACGGTAAGCGGCTTGCCTGCGTCGGCATGCAGCACGCAGCCGTCCTGAATATTGGAGCCGCGCCCAATGCGAATCGGCTCAGGGTTGTCCCCGCGAACCACCACGCCAAACCAGATGCTGACACCGTCTGCCAGTTCCACATTACCGATCACCTGGGCACTGTCGGCCACCCAGGCTGTAGGCGCCATCTGGGGCGTGAATTTGTCGAGTTCGTAAATTGCCATCGGCCGAATCCTTCTTGAGTTCCCCGGATTGTAGAAGCCGGGTCAACCTCCGAATCAGCGCACCCAGTCTTCGCTGCGCTGCCATAGCTCGGTAGCCAGCTTGGTGTCGCGGGCGACTTTACTGACATCCTTCGCGCGGCACTTGTCATAGTATTGGCCGGTTTCCATACCGGCATCGGGCGAGATGGCGCAATACACCGACGTGGCAGCGCCCTGCTCCGTAGAAATCATGTTGAGCTTCAGCAGCGCCCTGACCGGCCAGGGCACAGACCGCCAGACATCCGACGCCACCACGCCCGGGTGCAAGGAATACGTATGGATGCCGCTGCCATGCAGCCTGCGCGCCAGCTCGTAGCTAAACAGCACATTGGCCAGTTTGGACACGCCATACTCGTGAATCCCGGTGAAGGATTTCGTGGGCTTGCGCACAGCATCCCAGTCAATACCCGACACCCGGGTGTGCGCCCGGCTGGCCACCGTGATGATGCGCGCCGGCACCGACTTTTTGATGTGCGCCACCAGCAATTGGGTCAGCAAGAAATGCCCCACGTGATTGGTGCCAAACGCCAGCTCGAAACCGGACTTTGTAACCCCGTGCGAACCGGCAAGACCCGCATTGTTGATGAGCAAGTGCAGAGGGATTTTGCGCGCCAGAAATAACTGGGCACACCGCCGTATGGAATCAAAGTCACCCAGGTCCAACGGCAAAAACTCGGCGGGCACCCGCCCGCTGGCCTTGTTGATCACCACCAGCGCAGCCTGCGCACGTTCTTCAGACCGGCAGGCGATGAAGACATGGGCTCCGCGCTGCTTTAATTCACGCGCTGTGACCAGACCAATGCCGGTATTGGCACCGGTGATCAACACCACCCGCCCCAACAGCGGTTCAGTGGTATGAAAATCAGAAGGCTCGTCGTCAATCATGATGTCATGCTGAAAGTGTGAAGGTAGCTCTGGCAGCCAGGGCTGCGTCGCGCACATGGCAGCCTTCAATGTGGTCGTTGACCAGGCCCATGGCCTGCATGAAGGCATACATGGTGGTCGGGCCTACAAAGCTCCAGCCGCGCTTTTTCAGGTCTTTGGACAAGGCAATGGACGCCGCCGACGTGGGCATGGCTTTCACCGCCTCATGGGTCATGCGCTTGGGGCGATCAGCCGGCTGGGGCTCATACGCCCACACATAGCGCGCCAGCGATCCAAACTCCTGGCGCAACTCAATCACGCGGGCGGCGTTATTGATGGTGGAGACGATCTTGCCGCGATGCCGCACGATGCCCGCATCCGCCACCAGACGCGCCACGTCGCGCTCGTCAAAGTGGGCGATTTGCTCCGCGTCGAAATTCGCAAATGCAGCGCGAAAACCCTCGCGCTTGTTCAAAATGGTCAGCCAGCTCAGGCCGGCCTGGAAGCCCTCAAGGCACAGCTTCTCAAACAGCCGCCGGTCATCCGCTACCGGATAACCCCACTCGTGATCATGGTAGTGGCGGTACAGCGGTGAAGCCTGACACCAGAAACAGCGTGGCGCGGGTGGGTCTTCGGCGGCGTCCTGAAACAGGCCATGGCCCAATGTGCGCTTGGAAAGAACGGTATCGTTTATTGGCATGGTGTAGGGGTACTGCGTCAATCGCCCTTGATGTCGCCGTCTTTGACGACCTTGGCCCACTTGGCGACTTCATTGCGGATGGCAGTGCCCGCTTCCTCTGGCGTGGTCCAGGTGGCGGCAGCGCCCTGCGCCAGCATGCTGTCGCGCACATCTTGCTGCGAAAGAATGCCTTTGAGGGCGGCATTGACCTTGGCCACGATGATCGCTGGTGTGCCCGCAGGTGCCAGGATGCCAAACATGGAGCTGACTTCAAAGTCTTTGAGCCCCGCCTGCGTGGCAGTAGGCACACCCGGCAGTGTGCCCACGGGTTGGGCGGTGGCGGTGGCCAGTGCGCGCAGCTTGCCGGACTTGATCAGTTGCAGCG
>JANOAP010000019.1:0-10492 GCA_031411175.1 Rhodoferax sp.
GGCAAGCAGTTTGTTGAAAAAGGCCAGTTGCGCATCCTGGGCGTATTTGCCGATCAACGCTTGGCCGCACTGCCAGATGTGCCAACGGTCAAGCAAGTGGGGCTGGACGCACCCAACATGACCTACTGGGGCGGATATGCGGCGCCGGCCGGCGTGCCAGCGCCCATCATCGAGACACTGCGGCGCGAGATTGCCGCTGCAGTGATGTTCCCGGCTGTACGTGAACGCACCGAAGCCGGGGGCAGCCTGGCATCCTCAAGTGCATCGTCTGCCGACTTCATCAAGAAAATTGCCTACGATCTTGACTGGATGTCCGGTGCGGTGAAAAGTGCCAATCTCAACTTGAGTTGATCTCGGTCAGCGCGTCGAACCATCTGCTACCGCCTTGAGCGAAGTCAGCAAGGACTGAATGCTTGAGCGCGGTGTACCCTGCGCACGAACGAAGGCAGTGACATCCATGGTGATGCCCAGCGAATCCAGGGGTGACGGTGGCACCGGCTGCACCATCCCGAACTGCGCCAGATAGCGCGACTGGCGGCCAGTCATAAACACCACCGCCTCACCGTGGGTCAGCAGGCCCATGCCCAGATCGGTCATCGTGGCGTTAACAACCATCGCAGGTGCGGCCAGCCCCGCCTTACGCAGGGCCCGTTCAAACGCTGTGCGTATGAGATGGTTTGGCGGTGGAAGCAACCATGGAAACGCCAGCAACTCGTCCCAAGCCAGCCGCTTTCGCCGGGCAAGCGGATGATGAGGCGACATGGCAAAGTGAATGGTTTCGACGTACAGGGGAAACACCCCCACGGACTCAGGCGGCTGCCGCCGCACAGCCCCAACAAGAATTTGTATTCGGTCCGCCAGCAATTGGGGCATCAGGGCATCGGTAGTGCCCTCAACCACATTGACCGAAAGACCGGCGCGCACGGCTGGATCGAGCGCGATGGCCTGAGCAAGCAGCGACAACGCGGCCCCCGGCATGGCACCGATCGCCACAGACTCAACAACGCTGCGGCTTTGCGACTCAATGTCTTCGCTGGCACGCTGCAGGCTGGCTAACACATCCCGCGCCGCCTTGATCGCGGACTCACCGAAGCCATTGGCCGCCAGTCCATGGGGAGTTCGCTCAAACAATTTCAGGCCAATCCCGCCCTCGATCTCGGCCAAGGCTTTCGACACGGCGGGCTGAGACACGTTAAGCAGTTGTGCCACCTTGGTGAGCTGACCAGCATCGCCAATGGCCAGCAGCAACCGCAGGTGGCGCATCTTGACGTCCCGCGAGAAAAAGCCTTGTATCGTCATCTGGTTATGTTAATCAACTTTATATGGAAAAAGGATAACCCGTAAATAGTGGCCTTGACAGGTTTAAAGACTATCCGCATTACCCTCAGGTTATCTATATAAGAAAAATGTCATTTGATCACCACGCGAGGCGGCAAGACAATCGCGTCATACCGCCTGACCGCCCACCAAGGACTATTCCATGAACGCACCCATCGCAGCCACCCGCTTTGCAGCAGCCCAGCCGGAATTCAAGCACTTCAAGATCACACCGGTGGCACCCGCGCTGGGCGGCGTGATCGAAGGCATGCACCTCTCGGAACTGACTGAAGAGTCATCCGCCGAGCTGCGCACCGCCCTCTGGCACTACGGCGTGCTCTTCGCGCGGGAGCAGCACCTCAGCTTTGACCAGCAGAAGGCTGTCGCCAGAGTTTTTGCCGAAGAGCTGGAGCACCATACCTTCAGCAAAACGCTGGCGGGCGAGGGTCACCCGGAAGTGCTGGTGATCGAGAAGTCCAAGGCGGCCAAAGGCAAGGCCACAACCACCACCGACATTTGGCACCACGACGTGACCGCGCGCGCCCACCCCAACCTTGCCGAGGTGCTGCAGGCGGACGAAGTGCCATTTGGGGCTGACACGATGTGGGCCAGCACCACGGCAGCCTACGACCGGCTGCCCTTCGCACTGAAGCTGCTGTTCCTCAATATCGATGTCGAACACGATCTGCTCTATTTCATGCTGCGTCATGGGTACCGCGGTTCCACGGCGGCTATGGAGAAGCTGCTCAAGTCCGACGAGGTGAATACCCACCCGGCGGTGATTCACCACCCGTTCACAGGCAAACTGGCGCTGTTCGTGGGCAACGGTTACGTGAAGCGCGTGCATGGCTACAACACCCTTCTGAGCGAAATGGTCCTCAACCTGGCCAACGAGATGCCGCGCACACCCGAGATCCAGATACGCCACCAGTGGCGCAAGGGCGACATCGCGATCTGGGACAACCTGGGCACCGCACACTACGGCGTGGCGGGCGACATAGGCGACCAGTTTCGCCGGCTCTATCGTGTGGCGGCCTGGTCGAAAAATGTCCGGCCTTCGCTGGACCGCGCACGGGCGATGCGGGAACTTTTGGCCTCGCAAACCGCCGCCCCAGCGCACTGAGTGCACTCACAGCACTGACACTTACCCGGAGCCCACCCATGCATATAAACATCGACGGAGCCTGCCTGTGCGGCTACATACGCTACGAGGCGAAGATTAACCCCGACAGAGTGCTTATCTGCCATTGCACTCAATGCCAGCAGCACAGCGCCAGCGCTTTTCGCACGGGCGTTCTGGTCGGGCGCAAGAACTTTCGCCTGATCAGCGGCGAGCCGAAGGTCTATGTCAAAACTGCCGAGAGCGGCACACCGCGAGCATTGGCCTTTTGCCCCGAGTGCGGAACTTCGATCTACGGCAGCACGGTGGAAGACCCACAAGTGTTTTCGCTGCGCATAGGCACGGCCAGGCAGCGCGCGGAACTGGTACCCAAGGCTCACATATGGGCCCGATCAGCCATGCCCTGGCTGTCCGGGCTGGCGGACATGCCGCGCCATGACACCATGCCGGACGCGCCCGATGCAGTTCCGCCAGATGATGCGTGCCAACCACCAGGCTTGGCGCAAGATCTTGCTGGACCACGACATCAAGCCTGACTGAGCACCGATCTACTGACTTTGCCAGGAAAATCGCCTAGGATCCTGGTTGCATGGCCATTGCCGTGAAGAGTACAGGTCTCCATCTCAACTGAACGCACGGCCTGCCGCATTCTGTAAATCAAAGGGGACGATCATGATGCAATCCATTCGGGCAATGTTGCTCGCCACGGTACCCGTGTTCTGGGTGGGCAGTGTCTCAGCGCAAGCTCCTTGGCCCAACAAGCCGGTCAGGGTCGTCGTGGCGGGCGCGGCGGGCAGCGGCACCGACATCGTCGCGCGGGCTTTCACCGATTCGCTGTCCAAGGCCTTCGGGCAGCCATTTGTGGTTGACAACAAGGCCGGGGCCAACGGTTTGATCGGCTCCGATGCGGTCGCCAAGGCGCCCAATGACGGCTACACGCTACTATTTACCTATGCCGCCGCGCACGTGGTGAATCCGGTGCTTCTGGAGAAGATGCCCTACGACGTGAACAAAGACTTTGCGGCTGTCGCTCAGATCGGCGCAGGCGGAAACTTTCTGGTCGTTCCGGCGGCGACGCCCGTCAAGGACCTCAGGGACCTGATTGCCTATGTCAAAAGCAAACCTGCAGATGAACTCTCTTATGGCTCCTGGGGCAATGGCTCTGGCGGCCACTTGAGCATGGAGGCACTAAAACAACAGGCGGGTTTGAAGATCAAACATATTCCCTATAAATCTACGGCCGCCGCCAACACCGACCTCGTGGCAGGACACATTCAAATGGCTTTCTCGGCCACAGCCGCGGCGTTGCCGCTGATCCAGTCCGGCAAACTCAAAGCGGTCGCCATCAGCGGCACCTTCCGGTCGAAGCAGATGCCTGAAGTCAAGACCATGACCGAACAGGGCGTGACGTTTGACCTGAATGCCTACTACGCCGTTTTTGCGCCGGCAGGCACGCCTGCCGCCATCATCAATAGCCTGAACCGGGAGATCATGAAGCTGATTGCGGCACCAGAGATGGCCGAGCGCTGGAACACACTGGGGTTTTCCGAAATGCCAGCCAACACCCCGGCCCAGTTTGCCGAGCAGGTCAAGCGTGACCTGCGTGACTACAGCGCCATCATCAGGGCTGGCAACATCAAAGCCGACTGACGATGGGCCGCTGCTTCAAGCCCCTTCAATCTTCGCCGTCTGCATCATCTTGCGCCACACCGGCAGTTCTGCCTGAATCTGGGCGGCGAAAGCCTCGGCCGATTTGATCATCGGCGCGGGCGTGTTTTGCTTTTGTTCGAACACGGCAACGGCGTCTGGCAGCACCAGCCAGCGGTTCAGCAAGCCATTCAGGCGGTTGACGAGGTCATTCGGCATGGAAGCTGGCCCAAACAGGCCATACCAGGGCACAAACCCAACCGGGTAACCCTGCTCGCCCAAGGTGGGCACATCGGGCAACTGGGGCAGGCGTTTGGGCGACAACGCCGCAATGGCGCGAATGCGACCGGCCTTGATCAACGCGACGGGCGTACCAGCGTCGATGGTAGATACCGGCAACACACCCGACACCACATCGGGCGAGATGGCCGCCACCGTTTTGTACGGCACATGGTTCAGTGTGATGCCGACCTGCGCTTTCAGCGTTTCCATCACCAGGTGCCCGCCGGAGCCGATGCCCCAGGAACCATAGTTGATGCCACCGCTCTGGCTCTTGGCGTAGGCCACCAGGTCCTTGAGGTTGTTGACTGGCAGGGCAGCATTCACCACGAGCAGGTTGCCGCCGTCACCGCCGATAAGACCAATCGGTTTGAGGTCTGCAATGGTGTCGTGCGAGAGTTTGGCGTTCATCGCCTTGTTGCCCAGAATGGCAGCGGCATACGACACCAGCAGGTTGTAGCCATCGCCCTGCTGGCGCACCACCTGCTCGTGGGCAATCACGCCGTTGGCACCGGGTTTGTTCTCAACCACCACGGGCTGGCCAAGCTCCTTGCCCAGCCAATCGGCAAACGGGCGGCCAAAGATGTCGGCCCCACCACCCGCACCGCTGGGCAGGACCAGGCGGACCGGTCTTGTGGGCCAGGCCGTCTGGGCATGCCCGGTACCGAGGCTGGCTGCGGCCAGCGCAGCGCCGGTCGCCTGAAATACGCGCCTGCGGTTGATGGCAGAACTGTGGGATGGATAGGTGTGCATTTGGAGGTTCCTGGGTGTTATTTACTTGAGGAGGGGTTTGATTAAGGCGTCCGCTGCCATCACGCCCTGACCTTGCGGCAACACAAACAGCGGGTTGATGTCGATTTCAGCGACCTGGTCTTTCAAATCC
The DNA here is from genome assembly GCA_031411175.1 of Rhodoferax sp. Classification (GTDB taxonomy): domain Bacteria; phylum Pseudomonadota; class Gammaproteobacteria; order Burkholderiales; family Burkholderiaceae_C; genus JANYCG01. The sequence goes on from JANOAP010000019.1 coordinate 5,247, forward strand.
AGGGCCAGCGCGGCGAGTCTGACAATAGTGTCGACCAGAGCGTCAATGTCGGCTTTGGGGCGGCCACGCGCGCCGTCCAGAATTGGGAAGGCTTTGATCTCACGGACCATGTCCAGGGCTTCGCTGCGGGTGATCGGTGCAAGGCGGAAACTCACATCTTTCATAACCTCGGCAAAAATACCCCCCAGCCCGAACATGATGGCTGGCCCAAAGAGCGGGTCGTTGGTGATGCCCAGAATGACTTCGATGCCGCCACTGACCATGGCTTGCACCAGAACGCCCTCCACCACGGCGTGTGGCGCATGGCGTGTCGCGTTGGCCAGAATCTCAGCGTAGGCCGCGCGCACGGCGGCTTCGTCACCCAGGCCAATGCGCACGCCGCCGGCTTCCGTTTTGTGGGGAATGTCAGGCGACATGATCTTGAGCACAACCGGGTAGCCCAGCGCTTTGGCGTGCATGACCGCCTGGTCGGCATGCGTGGCCAGCGCTTCCGGCGTCACGGGAATGCCGTAGTCGGCCAGTACCTGTTTGGCACGGTACTCGGACAGATCCTGCCGCTGCTGCGCCAGCATCTGCTTTTGCTGCGGTCGCTTAAGGCGCAATACAGGTTCGCTGGCAATACGCAGGCAGTCCCGCTGCGCCTTGGCAAACCGCCACAAGGCATCCATGCCGAGTACACAGCGCACCGGGGTGTCGTAGCGCGGCACCTGCGCCAGGGCCAGCGCGTCGTAACCTTCCTGCGTTGTGGCCTGAATGGCGACCCAGGCGACCAGCACCGGCTTGTCCGTGGTGCTTGCCACCTCGGCCACCCATTTCGCGAGTTGAATGCCCGCAGGCCCAGACGCCGCCGCCAGGCACACGCTCATCATGTCAACCATGGGGTCGTTGACGATCAGCTGGAGCGACTCGATCATGTTTTCCTGCCGCGCGGCAATGTTGCCGGTGAGGTCGATGGGGTTGTTCAGGCCTGCATAGGGCGGCAGGATTTCCTTAAGGCGGGCGAGCGTCGCGGGTGAGAGTTCCGGCAATTCAAGACCGGCAGGCGCGCAATGGTCCGCCATCAGCACACCCGCACCCCCTGACAGCGTCACCACCGCCACCCGATTGCCTTTGGGCTTGCGGGGCGACAGCAAGGCATGCGCCCGATCTGCCAGCTCGTTCGCATCGGCCACTTCGATGATTCCACTTTGCCTGAACGCCGCACGGTACAGCGCCATGGCCCCGCCCAGGTTGGCTGTGTGCGATGCGGCCGCCCGTGCGCCGGCCTCAGAGCTGCCCACCTTCCAGAGCAAATACGGCTTGTTGGCAGCGAGCGCCTTGCGCCCTATCTCCACAATCCGGTGGGCATCCTTGAAGCCTTCCACGTAAGACACGACGATGCCCGTTTCAGGGTCATCCAGGTACCAATCCACCATATCCAGAGACGTCGTGGCCGCTCCATTGCCGGTGGACTGGTAATTCTGAAAGCCCAGGCCAGCCGCGTTGGCCAGTAGCATCACCGTGTTGCCCCACGCACCACTTTGGGACGTCATGCTGATGGGGCCTTTGTTGTAGGCAAAGCCATAAGGCGCACCAAAACCAAGGCTGAAACCTTTGCCCACGCTGATCATGCCCTGGCAATTCGGGCCGACCAAGGTGATGCCGTAGTCACGCGCGACGGCTACCAGCTCTGCCTGAGCTGCATCGCCACTTGGACCCATTTCAGAAAAGCCTGAGGTGATCACGATGGCATGGCTGATGCCCTTGCGGCCACACTCGGTTAGCTGGCTGACCACTTGCTCGGCGGGCACCGCAATCAACACAACATCAGGCACCTCGGGCAAAGCAGAAATGTCAGCGTAGCAGCGCCAGCCCTGCACAGTGTCATACCGTGGGTTCACCGGATACACCTTGCCGGTGTAACCCATATTCCTAAGGTGAAACAAGGGCTGCCCACTGGGTTTGGTCGTGGTGGGCGAAGCACCAATGACAGCGATGGAGCGGGCATGGAACATACGGGAAAAGTCCATTGCAGCGGGGCGGATCGCGCAGGCAGCAGGCGCAGGCAGGCGCGGATTGACGAATTCGGTCATGGATTGAGTCTGGAGCAAATAGTTTGTCTGATAGTCAGACGCTTAGATGAATATATTGACACGCTGCGGTACCCATGTCAAGATTTCATTTACTTGGCCCCATTTACCTGGTTTCATTGACTTGGCACTCAGACGCGGATGCAGACGAACTCGATGAAAACTCACGCAGCTATCAGACTCATGCCGTCAAAAAATCCCCCGTGCGCAAAATGACCCCGCCCACAGAAACCGAAGAAAAAGACCCGCAGTTCGCCTACACCCTGGCGCGCGGCCTGGAGGTATTGCGCGCCTTTGAGGGCCAGAGCGCAGGCCTGGGTAACCGCGACATCGCCGCCATCATCGGCATCCCGCGATCTACAGTGGCTCGGCTCACACGCACGCTGGGCATGCTGGGCTATCTGCAATACGATGCGCCAACCGCGCGTTATCGGCTAAGTGCCGCCATGCTGACGCTGGCCTACCCGGTGTTGGCGCAATTACCCGTTCGTCAGGTTGCACGCCCCCACATGCAGGAACTTGCCAATCACGCCACCGGGTCTGTGTCTCTGGCCATGCGCGATGGCCTGCAACTGGTGTTGATAGAAAGCTGCGTAGGCCCCAAAGCCGTCACACGGCCCGACATTGGTGCCGTGCGAGGCATGGCCGATACGGCCTTGGGCATGGCTTATCTGGCCAGCCTGGCCCAGCCAGACCGCGATGCGCTGATGGCTGAATTGCTTGCCCTGATGCCAAGCGCTTCAGCCAGCGCACGTCGACACCGCAAGTCGGTTATCCAGGCCGAGCTGCAGCGCCACGCAAGCTTGGGGTTCTGCCTGTCCCGCAGCGAGCTGGGCGCAACGCTGGCCGTTGCCGTGCCTGTACGCCTGCAGGCCAGCATGACCTTGAGTCTGAACTGTGTCGTTGCAACGCATTTGGCAACCGAGAAGCGCATGACACAAGAAATCGGACCGCGGCTGGCCAGACTCGCGCGGGACTTTGAGCTTTCGATGGGACACAAAACATGAATGGCCTAATGGCAACACCCTCGGGGCGCGGGCCAGCACTTGCCGCCCCCTTGCAATGTGCCCTTCGCGGCCAATTCTTGGTGCGTCGAGGTTTTCCCGCATCGAAGAATTTTCGGTTTAAAACTCTTCAATCGCTTCAGCATGGGCGTTCTCCTCGACCCGTGCATTGAAGTGTTCAAGCGTTTCGATAGTGGGCATGTGAAGTGGGCATGTGAAAGCGTTTCGTATCGGCGCGCAGGGCCAGCGGCGAGATCTCGCTGGCTGCCTATGACCGGGATTTCCATCAGCTGGCCAAAGCGTACTGGTGCCTGCCACCCCGGCGTGCCGCCCGCACGCTCGACACCAACCCCGCCCTCACTAACGGGAACAGCACGCCTGACCGCGATATCGACGCCAAGGCCGCGCCGCGCCTGGCAGGTTCAACGTGGGGGCACGGCCCTAGAATCAGGGGATGAGCTCCCCTGCAAATCCCTCCCCCAACAAGGCCGCTGCGCCCTCCAAAGCAGCGGCACCCGAAGCCGCAAAGCCGAGCAACTTCCTGCGCCAGATCATCGAGTCTGATCTGGAAAAAGGCACCTACGCCGCCCGCCAGTGGGCCGGAAGCCCCGGCGACGCGGCCCACCACGCGGCCGGCCAGCCAGATCCCGCCAAAATCCGCACCCGTTTCCCGCCCGAGCCCAATGGCTACCTGCATGTGGGCCACGCCAAAAGCATCTGCATCAACTTTGGACTGGCGCGCGACTATGGCGGCGTGTGCCACCTGCGCTTTGACGACACCAACCCTGAAAAAGAAGACATCGAGTACGTCAATTCGATCCGCGACGCCATCAAATGGCTGGGCTTTGACTGGAACGGCAGCGCCACCGCCGAGCCCTACCAGGCCAGCGACTACTTCGGCTTCATGTACCGCGCTGCAGAATACCTGATTGAAGCCGGCCACGCCTATGTGGACGAACAAACCGTGGAGCAAATGCGCATCAACCGGGGCGACTTTGGCAAGCCCGGTGTAGACAGCGCCTTTCGTAGCCGCACCCCGGCAGAAAACCTGGCGCGCTTCCGCGAAATGCGCGACGGCCTGCATGAAGACGGCAGTATGGTGCTGCGCGCCAAGATCGACATGGCCAGCCCCAACATTAATCTGCGCGACCCCGCCATCTACCGCATACGCCGCGCCACGCACCACAACACGGGCGACACCTGGTGCATCTACCCCATGTACACCTTTGCGCACCCGATAGAGGACGCGCTGGAGCAGATCACGCACAGCCTGTGCACGCTGGAATTTGAAGACCAGCGCCCGTTTTACGACTGGCTGCTGGACCGTTTATGTGAAGGCGGCCTGCTGGCCACGCCGCACCCACGCCAGTATGAATTTGCGCGGCTGAACCTCACCTACGTGATCACCAGCAAACGCAAGCTGGCGCAACTGGTGTACGACCACAAAGTGAGCGGCTGGGATGACCCGCGCATGCCAACAATAGTCGGCCTGCGCCGCCGTGGCTACACGCCCGAGAGCCTGCAACTGTTTGCCGAGCGCATTGGCGTGACCAAGAGCGACAGCTGGATTGACTACAGCACGCTGGAAGGCTGCCTGCGCGAAACGCTGGACGTGAGCGCCCCGCGCGCCATGGCCGTGCTGGACCCCATCAAACTGGTGCTGACCAATTGGGACGAAGTGATGGGCACGGGCAAGCTCGACGATTGCAGCGCCCCCGTGCACCCCCACCACCCCGAGCTGGGCAAACGCAGTTTCAAAATCGGCAAGGAAGTGTGGATTGAACGCACCGACTTTGAAGAAACACCACCCAAAGGCTTCTTCCGTTTGTTCCCGGGCAACAAGGTGCGCCTGAAATACGGCCACGTGATCGAATGCACGGGTGCTACTAAAGATGAAGCAGGAAACACAACAGGTGTGAGGGCTACCCTAATACCCGACACCAAAAGCGGCACACCGGGCAGCGACGCCGTCAAGGTCAAAGGCGTCATCACCTGGGTGGCGGTGGCCGATGGCTTGCCTGCGGAAATAAGAATGTACGACCGCCTGTTCACCGACGCCCAGCCCGACGCGGGCGGCAAAGACTTCATCGAAGGCCTGAACCCCAACAGCCTGAAAGTCATTCAAGCCGTGGTGGAGCCGTCGCTGGCCATGGCCAAAGCCGACGACAAGTTT
>JANOAP010000020.1:0-1771 GCA_031411175.1 Rhodoferax sp.
GCCTACTATGGCTTCATGTTTGGCCACCCCGGCAAGAAGCTGCTGTTCATGGGCTGCGAATTTGGCCAGGTGCGGGAGTGGAACCATGACCAGAGTCTGGACTGGCATTTGCTGAACGAGGGACTTGATGCCCCCTTGCACCGGGGCGTGCAGCACCTGCTGCGTGACCTCAACGACATCTACCGCAACACGCCCGCCCTGCACAGTCTGGATTTCACTCCAAACGGTTTTGAGTGGATAGACCACGGCGATGCGGACCGGTCCGTCATCAGCTTCATACGCCATGGCGGCGAAGCAAGTGACAGCAGCAGTGAGCGCAGCTTCATCGTGGTGGTGTGCAATTTCACGCCCACCATTCACACCGGTTACCGTTTGGGCGTGCCACAACCCGGCGCGTACCGCGAGCGGCTGAACACGGATTCCGCCCACTATGGCGGCAGCAACGTGGGCACGCCCCTAGGGCTGGCCACGGCGCAACCGGTTGCATGCCATGGCAAGCCGTACTCGGTGTTGCTGGACCTGCCCCCTTTGGCTACGGTGATGCTCGAATGGACGGCCTGATGGAATGACCTTATCTCTCATGCAAACAGGCCAGCCCTGGCCCATGGGCGCGCACTGGGACGGCCAGGGCATCAACTTCGCCGTGTTCTCAGCGCATGCCCAAGCCATGGTGCTGTGCGTGTTTGACGAAACCGGCACAGTGGAGACCGCCCGCTACGCCCTGCCCGCCCATACCAGCGACGTATGGCACGGCTACCTGCCCGATGCTCAGCCTGGCCTCATCTACGGCCTGCGCGCGCATGGCCTCTGGCAGCCAGACCGGGGCCACCGCTTTAATGCGGCGAAGCTGTTGCTGGACCCCTACGCGCGTGAAGTCGTCGGCTCGTTTGAATGGCGCACTGAGCAAGATGGGCACTTCGGCGGCGACGGCAAATTGCCCCCAGAATCCAGCAGACCGGACTACCAGGACAACGCCGCGTTTGCGCTGAAGGCTCGGGTGGTTAGCGACGTGGTGAATGAAGTTGGAAGGGACGACACGAGTGACACCTTCGACTGGGAAGGCGACCGCGCACCCCGCATTCCGCCGGCCAACACCGTGCTGTATGAGGTGCACGTCAAAGGCTTCTCGCAACGCAATGCGCATGTTCCACAAGACCTGCGTGGCACCTATGCGGGGCTGGCCCACGAGGCATCCATTGCGCACATGAAGCAATTGGGCATCACCTCGGTCAGCCTGCTGCCGGTGCACTTTGCCGTGAGCGAAGAACGGCTGATCAAGCTGGGCTTGAGCAATTACTGGGGCTACAACACGCTGGGCTTTTTTTGTGCCGACCCGCGCCTTGCAAGCCAGGCCAGCGGAGTGACAGCCCGCGATCAATTCCGCGCCATGGTCAAGGCCTTGCACCGCGCGGGCATCGAGGTGCTGCTGGATGTGGTGTTCAACCACACGGCAGAGTCTGACGAGGCCGGGCCAACCTTAAGCTTTCGTGGCCTGGACAACGCCAGCTACTACCGCCTGCCGCCCGACTCACGCTCGCACTACGAAAACCACAGCGGTTGCGGCAACACGCTGGATATTCGCCAGCCGCGCGTACTGCAACTGGTGATGGACAGCCTGCGCTTCTGGGCCAACGACATGCACATGGATGGCTTCCGGTTTGACCTGGCCCCAGTGCTGGGCCGAGGTGACCATGGCTTCAGCCGCGACGGCGCTTTTTTTACCGCCGTGGCACAAGACCCCGTGCTGTCGCGCGTCAAGATGATTGCCGAA
>JANOAP010000021.1:0-2712 GCA_031411175.1 Rhodoferax sp.
GTGGAGCGACTGTTTCTGGGCGCAGTCAAGCGGGTGCCACCCGACGCCAAATGGACGCCTCGCGCTGAGCTCAACCTCATGACAAATTAGAGGCGAGGGTGTGAATTTGGGCTGAGTTTAAGTTTGGCGGCATGCGGGGGATTGGTGGTTGATGGCTGACTGAAATTGATTAAATCGAACGATTTGACTAAAATAAGCGAATCGATCTATTTGAAAGGCGCGCCATGCAAGTATTTACCGCCAACCAGGCGAAAACCCGTTTTGGCGAGTTTCTGGACCTGGCCCAGCGCGAGCCGGTGCAGGTGATGCGGCACGAGCGGGTGGTGGGCGTGATGGTCAGCGCGCAAGACTTTGAAGCCATGCGCAACTTCTATGCAGATCGCCTTCAGCAAACGCTGGCCCAGTCTGCCGTTGAGGCCACGCAGTCGGGCCTGACACCCGAGGTCCTGGCGGCTTTGCTGGCTGATGAGAGTTAAGCTACTGGTGGTGGATACCAATGTGTGGATCAGCGCCGCGCTATCCAAAACCGGCTCACCAGTGCAGGTGGTGCGTCATGTGTTGGCGCACGGCCTGCCCGTGTTCACCCACAGCACGTTTGAAGAGCTGCAAACCCGTTTGTGGAAGCCGAAGTTTGACCGCTACATCAGCATGGACCTGCGCAAGCGCATTCTTCACGACATCAAGGCCGCAGCCCTGTGGGTTGATGTACCCACCGACATCGCCGCAGTCGCACACAGCCGTGACCCAGAGGACGACAAGTTCGTCCACGCCGCTTTGGCCGCGAACGCACCTTGGCTTGTCACAGGTGATCAGGATTTGCTGAGCATGAAGCCCTTGCCAAGCTTGCAGATTTTGACGCCTGCGGATGCGGTGAACGCGTTCTCAGCAGCAGGCTGATCACGCCAGATGCTGCTGTCCCTGCTTGCCACGGCCTTGCTTACAGATTACTTCTGAGGCTGCATGCAGATACTGCTTTTCTTCGGGCGACCCGTGCTGCTGGCTACGCTGGTTCTGCGCCCCTGGGCGGCGTGGTATTGCTGACGGCAGTGACGTTGCAACTGTGCAATGCCTCATGCGCCATGCACGGATGGCTACCGGCAGCGCACAAGCGCCGGTTTGGTACTACGGGTCTTACCGCAGGGCGTCGTTTGGGCCGGAACCCATGGGCGGTGTACTCACCTGCGATCCGAATACGCAGCCAAACTGCCCGGGTTAGCCGACAACCGATGGCTGAACGGCAGTCACCAGAGTCGCCAGAGTCCGGAAAATCGCGGCACTTGCCCAGGGCCTGCGCGAAAGTGCGGATGCCCCTGGCCGGAAAGTGGACCGTATCGACTGCGGCCCACCAGCCGCCCCTGGTTCACTGCATCTGCCAGGTTGGCGGTGTAGTCAATCTGGATGTGCGGCATGGCGCTTTACATTTTGCAGAGCGGCGAGGGCGGGGGAGAGATCGACGCCGGGAAGGTCTGCTCGATGACCGGGCGCAGCACGCCGTCCACCGTCTTGGCGCGGCCCACGTAGTTGGGCAGCATCAGCTGGTTGTCAGCCGCGCGCATCGCTAGGTTGCCATAGATGGTGTCTAGCTGGACGCCGCGCAGGGCCTTGCTCACATCGGCGGGCTTGACGCTCTTGGCCAGCTTCACGCCATCAAACATGATCTGCGCGCCGTTGTAGGCCTGGCCTTCGTTGTCGGTCGGCAGGCGGTTGAACTTGGCCTTCCAGGCGCTGACAAAAGCCTTGTTTCGGGGCGTATCGATCTCCGGTGTGTAGGCCGTATTTCCAATAGTGCCTTCAAGTGCCTTGTCGGTGGCAGTGATCATGAAATTCTGGATCAGCGCATGGCCGATCAGCTTGGTCTTGGGGATCAGTCCGAACTCTTGAGCCTGTTTGACAAAGGCAATGGCGTCGCGGCCTGTTTCCGCCACCCAGATCGCATCAACATTGGCATCCTTGAGCTGGGCGATATAGGGTGAAAAGTCCTTGGTGCCTAGCGGCGCAAAGAGGCTCAGCGGCACGCTTTTACCGGAGGCCTCGGCCGCCTTCTTGAACGATTCACCCGAGTCGCGGCCCCAGACATAGTCGGCGGCCAGCACGGCGAATTTCTTGTCCGTCAGCTTTTTGGCCCATTCGTTGATCATGGCGATGTCCATGGCATCAGAATGGTTGGTGCGAAAACTGCGCGCCTTGCAGGTGTCGCCAGTCAGCTTGTCGGATTTGCTGGCGACGATGAAATAGGCCGCATCCCAGCGGTCCAGGTTCTGCGCGATCGTCAGCGAAATCGACGAAGGAATGGCGCCGATCAGCAGGTTATGGCCGTCTCTGGCGAGTTTTTCAGCCACGCGGCGGCCTGCATCGGGCGTGCCTTCGTCGTCGCCCGTCTGCACCTCGACCTTGCGGCCGTCCACGCCGCCCTTGGCATTGGCTTCGTCAATCGCAAACTGGACCGCGCGCATTACTTCCTCGCCCTGCTGGGCGAATACGCCGGACTTGGACGACACCAGGCCGACCTTGACCGGCTCCTTGCCTTGCGCCATGGCGGCCAGGGGCAGGGCGCTGATCATTGCCAGGGCGGCAAGCGCGCGCTGAAGGGGTTTCATCTTGAACATGGGTTTGTCTCCTGAATCAAATCAAACCGGATACGGTCCGGCTCCGGTACTTGCAAAAAAAAAGAAAAAAAAGGGGTTGCGTCAAAAAGAACGGGCTACACCATCA
>JANOAP010000022.1:0-6889 GCA_031411175.1 Rhodoferax sp.
GCCGGTCAGCGACTCGGCCGCGCTTTTATGGTGGTCCAGTACGACCAGCTTGGCGGCGCGCGCGTCAATGGCCTGCATAAGCTCCAGCGGGAACGAGAAATCCAGGATGTAGACCACGCGGCCCTCCAGCGCGGGCAAGTCAGACACTGCTTTGGCCTCGCCATGGTCCAGCCCCCGGAACTCGGCGCGGCCCTCAAAAAAAAGCCAGGCCGCCAGTGCCGCCGCAAAGCCATCCGGGCAGCCCCCACCGTGGTAGATCACTAGCGGGTTGGCGTCCGCTTTGTCTGGCCTCACCAGCAGGCCAAGAGGAAGAATTGTTTTCATGAAGGTCCGGAAATTAAAGGGAGAGTTTAGGGGTCGCCACGAAAGTGGGCAAAATGCAGAGTGACCCTGCCACCCCAAAGATCATGATTGACCTCAAAGCGCTCCGCCCCGACCCGAAACACAAAGCCGACACCGAACTGCTCTTCAAAGGCGTCTTGTGCACGCTGATCGGCCTGGGCGTGGTGATTTCTCCAATGTTCATGGCAGCTTCCTCGTTCCGCGCAACGGTGGCTGGCGCCTCGCTCATAGGCTGGTTTGCCCTGGTGCTGGGTTGCGCCCTGACTGCCTTGTACGCCAGACGCCGTCTGGCGGCAGCCAGGCGCGCAAACCCGGCAGCCCGCTGAACCAAAAGCACGCTCACCAACACTGAATCGCAATTTAAATCTGAACCTGTCACCCAATGCCATGTCCGCTTTACCAGAAACCGACGCCCTCATCATCCAGCAACCATCCGGCGCGCCGCAACAACTGATTTTGCTGTTTCACGGCATGGGCTCCAAACCCCATGCCATGCAGGCACTGGGCGAGCGGCTCGCGAGCGAGTTTCCCCACGCGCTGGTAGTGGCACCCCGCGCGCCGACGCCGTCGCCCAACCACAAAGGGTTCCAATGGTTCGCGTTCGATGGCGTGACGGACGACAACCGGGCCGATCGCGTTGCCGCAGCCCTGCCTGGCTTTGAGGCCTGCCTGTCGCACTGGCAAAAGCTTGCCGCTGTCGAAGCCTCCGCCACCGCACTGGTGGGGTTCTCACAGGGCGCCATCATGTCTCTGGAGTCCTGCAAGCGCGCGTCCCCATTTGCCGGGCGGGTGGTCGCCATCGGTGGCCGCTATGCGACCTTGCCTGCGAATGAGTTGGTCGAGGTGACGGTGCATTTGCTGCATGGCAAGCAGGACACCGTCGTGCCCTACAGCAACACGGTAGTGGCCGCCCACCTTCTGCGCGACCTGGGCTGCGACGTGACGGCCGAGGTGCTGCCCTTTGTGGGCCATGAGATCCACCCCGACTTCATTGACCTGACCGTGAAACGGCTCACCACCCACATCCCAAACCGGGTGTGGGCCAAGGCGATGGCGGCTGACCCCAAGCAGGCTGATCACTCCCCAGGCCAGATCGCACCATGACCAGCGTGCGTGTGCAGGGGGTCGGCGCGCCCACCGTGATTGACGTCGAAGCGTCCGGCTTTGGCCCCAGGAGCTACCCCATTGAAGTGGGTTTTTGCCTGCCCGATGGCAGCACGTTTTGCACTCTGATCCGCCCGCAGCCCGAGTGGACGCACTGGGACCCGCAGGCCGAAAAATTGCATCACATCACACGTGAGCTGGTGTTGCAAAGGGGGCGCTCTGCGGTGGAAGTCGCCCGGTTGCTGAACACTGAGCTGAAAGGGCAAACCGTTTACTCCGACGGCTGGGCCAACGACTACAGTTGGCTGGGTGCTCTGTTCGATGTGGCCGACCTGTCACCTCATTTCAAACTTGAAAACCTGCGCGCCCTCTTGCAGGAAAACGAGGCCGACCACTGGCATGAATGCAAGCTGCAAGTGGCACTGGAGCTGGGCACGCAACGCCACCGGGCCAGCGCAGATGCGCGTCTGCTACAGCTCACTTTGCAGCGCGTGCGCAGCCAGGCAGACCTGCACTGACAAAGCTGCACGGGGAAAGCAAAACCTAGACAGCAAGCTCTAGGAAATGGGCCGGAATCAGCCGGAATTAGGGTGCCTCTACTACGGTGAACTGTGAGAATTCGTTCCACACCGAATTCATTTAACTTCACAGGAATCACCATGAGCACACAAAACCTTTCCGCCGTTACCACCGACCTGATCGAGACCTACGGCAACACCGCCAAGAACGTCATCAACGCTTACCGCGTGGGCAACCAGCGCGTTGTGGGGTTCATGGACCAGCGCTGGGAAAGCGCCGTGACCAAGGCCGGCGCCAAGCTGACCGCTGAAGTCCGCGGCAACGCCCTGTCGGCCCAGAAGAAGCTCAGCGGCTTTTATGCCAAGGGCATTGCCCTGACCACTGACGGTGCCGACACCGCCGTGAGCAAAGCGGTAGAGCTGGCCGCCAAAGGCGTTCAGCAAATGGCCGCCAACGCCGCCCGCTTTGAAAAATCAACCGGTGTGACCACGCTGAACAAGCTGGCTGTGGCTGCTGTGCCCGCCGCCCAGGCCGTGAGCAAAGTCGCCGTGCGCATCGAGCATCAAACCAGCGAGCTGGTCAACACCGTCTCTGGCAAGAAAGCCGCCGTGAAGGCTGCTACCGTGAAGCGCGTCACGCCGTTCAAGAAGGCCCGCGCCCGCAAGGCAGTCTGATCCGCTGGGGCAGTCCCCGCACTGCGCCAATTTGCAAAAAGCCCAAACCGGTGACGGTTCGGGCTTTTTTTGCCATGTGTCTAGAATCTGCCAGACCTAAACCACTGGCCCACAGGCAGCACAACACCATGAACGACCGCGTCCGCATCGAGCTCAACGAACACGGCGTCGCCGAAGTCACCCTGGTCCGCGCCGACAAGATGAACGCGCTGGACGTGGCCATGTTCACAGCCCTGCAAGCAGCCATCCGCCAGTTGGAGTCCACCCCCAACCTGCGCGCCGTGGTGCTCTGTGGCGAAGGCAAGGCCTTTTGCGCCGGGCTCGACATGGGGCGCTTTGCCGGCATGGCAAATTCATCTGAAGGCTCCGCCAAAGCCGAAGACCGCCTGATGCCGCGAACCCACGGCATGTCCAACGGGCCGCAGTTTGTAGGCATGGGCTGGCGCAGCCTGCCGGTGCCTGTGATTGCGGCCGTGCATGGCGTGGCCTATGGTGGCGGCTTGCAGGTGGCGCTGGGGGCCGACGTGCGGCTGCTGGCACCGGGTACCAAAATGAGCGTGATGGAGCTCAAGTGGGGCCTGGTGCCCGACATGGCCGGCATGGCACTGCTGCGCGGCCTGGTGCGCGACGACTACGCGCGCGAGCTTATTTACACCGCCCGCGTGGTCGAGGCCGAAGAAGCCGTGGCGCTGGGCCTGGCCACCCGCATTTGTGCTGACCCGTTGCAGGCTGCGCGCGAGCTGGCGCATGCCATTTCGCAGCGATCCCCCAGCGCCATTCGGGCCGCCAAGCGGCTCATGAACCAGGCCAGCCGTTCGGTAGACGACACAGCCGCCGCGCTGCTGATGGCCGAGTCCGAAGAGCAAGCGAAGCTGATAGGAAGTGCCGAGCAGGCCGAAGCGGTCAAGGCCAATCTGGAAAAGCGCGCACCCGTCTTTGGGGTGTCACATTAAGGGATAGAGAAGTTGCCAATTGACCTGTTCATCGTCATCGCGAGCGTAGCGCGGGGATCCATGTCCCCGCTCGACTAATGCCTGGATTGCCACGCTACGCTCGCAATGACGAGGACCTGGCATCGGCACGTGTCATGTTCGCCACCCTGCAAGAGCGCGCCCGCATGGCCGGCATCGTGTTGCGCGAGCCACCTCCCGAGCCCAACACCTGCTGCGGCCGCGGCTGCAATGGCTGCGTGTGGGAAGGTTTTTTTGCCGCTGCGCACTACTGGCGGGAAAGCGCATTGCTACGCATTTAGTAGCTTGTCAAGCATGATCCACGGGGGCTAGAGGCACTTTTACCTCCCAAAACTGTCCGCCAAGACCTGTCAGCACCCGTCAACGATAGGGCGGCAGTGCAGCAATGCGCCGCTCAATGGTGTCCATCATTTTCAGGTAGGCCGGGGAACCAATGCCGCCGTAGCGACGCTTGAATTCGGCCTCTTGCATGAACTCCGGCAGGTCTTTCACCTCCGGCAGCAAGTCTTGATCGCGCAGGCCCTTGCCCAGCAGGCGGTGCAACTTCTGAATGCCTGCCTCCGGCCCGGTGGCCAACTCGCCAAAGCGGGTGCCCGCGCGGTCAGCCGCAATGTCGTTGAACGAGAAGCCGCTGCCGCCCCGCGAATCGTCAACCTCTTTGTACAGCCCCACGGCGTTGGACAGCGGGCTGCCTGCCGTGGCCGCCAGGGCCGCTGAGATCGTGAAGTGCTGCGAGAAGTCGTCCCGCCCGCCCAGCGTGACATGTCGGCGCACCGGCATGGGCCACTGCTGCGCGCTGGGAACAACCGCGTTGAGGCCCTTGCCGTTCACATAAAACGTGAGGACAATGATGGCGGCACGGTTCTCTGCCGCCGGGTCGCCGCCGCGCTCGGCTGCCAGACTGAACAGCGACTGAACGAGCGTGCCCAGCGGCAATTCGCGGGGCGTCTTGGGTGCGGATGTCAACGTCACCAGTCGCGCCTGGTAGGCCTTCATGCGCTCCTGGTCTTCACGCGGCACCAGCGCGTTTTGAAGTTGCAGCATGGCAGCGTCGTTCCATTCGTAGACCACGCTCAGCACACCATTGCGCGCCGTCACGTGCTTGATAGTGTCTGCGGTGGCACCATAGTCGGCACTGCCCTGCAGCCGCGCCAGGCCCATGCCCAGCAGAGCGTTGGCCAGCAGGGCGGGGACTGGCACGCGGCCAATCCGCAAATGCTCAACGCGGGGGAAGCGGGCAGTTTCACTCAGCGCCGCATCAATGTTCAGGTAGCGGCCCAGCGGGTTGGCAGGCAACTGGATTGACGCGCGCACGGTGGCAGCGCCGTCTGACAGCACGATTTGCGAATTGCCTTTGCCGAACTGTTGCGCCAGGTAGTTGGCAGCCAGGTCCAGATCCTCCTGGCTGACCGTGATGGTGCGCAGCACGCCGGGTTTCATCTTGCGCGGGTCGTTGCTTTTGAGCAGGCGCTTGGCCCGCTCGATATGTGCGGGTGTCAGGGTGGCCGTACCGGATACGAGGGGCGCATTGGAAAAAGCGAAGAAGACGATCAGCAGCAAAGCCAGCAGTAGGAAGGCCAGCAGGATCAGGAAAATCCGGGAGAGTTGACGCATGGGGTCGGTCGGCAGCACTTGGCTGCGACGGCGGTGGGACAGGGCGCGATGTTACGGCAATGTGGTGAAGTTGCCGTAAAGACCTTTTGTAGCGTCATGACGTGCGGGGTGCCTGGCACGGCGACAGCGCAATGTGCTGCGGTTTTGGTGTGAAATCACGCGCGAGTTTCGAAAAATCGGTCAAGCTTTCGCTTGGCGATTTTTGGAGAGGCGCAACGACCGCTACCGCGCACCTTCCCCACCAAAGCCCGGTCACATTGCACTATCACCGCGCCAGGCGGGTAGCGTGCTTCCATTGATTGGACAGCCTTGATTGAAGCCTAGAATTGTTTTGAAATGATTTGAGGTATTTGTCGGAATTTTTATAGCTTGATGAAAATCCGAAGAAACCTCACAAACCCCGGCTGCAAGCCATTCTCAGGAGGTTTTTTTGTCCAGTTTATCGAGTAGAGGCCAACTTCTAGAGCCGCATTCGCTCTGGACATTGCGTTAGACGTCTGAAGCCATGACGTTGCCTTCTGTCGATTTCGAAGACCAGCTGGAGTTGTTTCGTACGGAGAGTCAGAGCGCCTTACAGTTCTTCTACGCATGGGACGGCACTCACGCGATTGCTGCAAAGGACAAGGCGGTAGTACGGCTTCTTAACGAGGCACCACTGTTCTGGAATACTACGCTGGGCGCGCTGCAGACGTCAACGTTTGTGGCCCTCGGCAGAGTGTTTGACCCAGACACCAACAATCATAGCGTCACCCGCCTACTAGCGCTTGCGCATGCAAATCTCGATATCTTTTCCAAGGATGCATTGGCTGCACGAAAGCGCAAGCTGAGCACAAACGCAGATGAATGGCTACCCGAGTACCTAAGATCAGTCTACGTTCCTAACAGTGAGGACTTCCGTCGGTTGAAGCGCCATGTCGCTTTGAGGCGCAAGATCTACGAGCAGAAGTACCGTCCGCTTCGTCATAAGGTCTTCGCCCACCGCGGCGTAGCGACGCGAGCCGAAGTAGGTGAGCTATTCGCAAAGGTAGACCTGCGAGAGCTCCGACAGTTGTTGGTCTTTCTGGGTCGGCTGTATGAGGCGCTTTGGGATCTGTACTTCAATGGTCGTAAACCCACACTACGTTCTTCCCGCTTCTCCGTGAGCCGAATGCTGGAGCAATCATCGCCAAGTCTGAAGAACGGCAATCTGCAAGAGAGGCTGGTCAATGAAGCAAGTCAGTTCTTCAAGCGTCACAGTGCAGACGTCTAGCAAGTCAATCAGCATGGACACGCAACAACGGAAAGCCGCTGCACGGCAGTTTTTGCGCGCCGGTTATCTTCAACGTTCCCAGTCTGCTCTGAGCTTTCTTAAAGCCCCAAAAACTCGTCGTCGGTTGGCCAGCAGCGTCAAATAAGACCACCACTTTAGGTCGTGGTGGTTGGGTCAGGTGGTCGGGCTTTCGGTTGAAAGGTGAGCGGTAGCAATCTCCTGAACACCCCAGAAAATGCCCAAGCGAAAGCTTGACGCATTTTGGCTTCGCCAGTAAACCCGCGCTCGCGCGTGATTTCATCCGAAAACCGTCCTACTGGGAGTGGCGCTCGGCGATCGTGACCGGCTCCATCGCGGCGGCGTTCTGGATGGCCTCGGAGTATGGCTATATCCCGGGGACGGAGGGACCCTTCCGG
>JANOAP010000023.1:0-3115 GCA_031411175.1 Rhodoferax sp.
GAGCGGAGCGGGCTGTGCTGCATGTGTGCCACGTTTGCAAAACATCAGGGTGGAGGGCATCTCCTGGTCATAAGAAATGTCGCGTTTGCCCACCGTCAAAATGGCCAGGCCCGGCTCGGGGCGCGACTGCACCGCCGCCCACACTTCCAAGGCCGCATGCAGGCCATCGCCACAGCCCAGGCGCGTGGTGATGGCACTCATCATGCGTTTGTAGTTGCCCTGGTCGTGGGTCACATAACAGCCCGAACGCAGCAGCCCGCGCACGGGGCGGCTCAGCACCGGCTGCAGGTGGTCAGCCACCAGGTCAAAAATGGCCGATCCTCCGGCGGTGATCAAAATTTCTTCGTGCTCAAACAAATTTTGGGCATCGCAGGCCTTGGCAATGTCGGTCATGCGCGCCATGAGTTTGGCGGCATAGGGCACATCCGCCTGGCTATTGCCCGTGGCGGCAAGCCCTTCGTAGCATTCAATGCCCACCAGTTTTACAGCCGGGCTGGCACGCAACTGAGTCGCCAGGGCCAGGGCCTGCCCATGGTCACGGCAACCACTGCGCCCGCCTTCCACACCCATCTCCAGCAGCACCTCAAACGGTGCGGCATGGGGGTGGGTGGCGAACCAGTCTTCAATCAAGGCCAGTTGCTCTGAGGAGTCCACCAGAAACACAATACGCAACCCCGTGTGGGCGCGCTTCAAATCATCAATACCCTGCAGGTCGATGGGGGTGAAAATCTGGTTGGCAATCAGGCACCGTTGTGCGCCAGCCGCCACGCCCGCACGCACCTGCGTCACGTTGGCAAAGGTCATGCCCCAGGCACCGGCCTGCAGTTGCCGCTGGAACAGCTGGGGCGACATGGTGGTCTTGCCATGCGGGGCCAAACCAATGCCGCGTGCCTGCACAAAGTCTTGCATCCACGCCAAGTTATGAGCCAGTGCATCGCGCCGGATGACAGCCAGGGGCAGGGGCAAGTCACCTTGCAAAACGTTCCATTTTTTCGCGCCAATGGCAGAGCGGCGCAGCGGCGCGCTGTGGTGCGGGAAGCCTTTGAACGAGGCATCAATCACCGGGTCCAGAATGTCTTGCAGAGTCATGCGGATTGCAGGGTTGGCGTATTGGGTTGGGGTGCTGGAGCCATGCTGAATTCAATATCGTCACGCAGGCAAGCTTTGAGTCGCCCGCCGCCCTTGTCCACCAGCGGCGGAACGGTCAGCGAACACGCCTCCAAGGCATGCGGGCAGCGCGTGCGAAACACGCAGCCCGAGGGCGGGTTGACCGGGCTGGGCATATCGCCTTTGAGCGGAACATACGCGGTTTTAAGCGTGGGGTCGGGTTTGGGAGATGCGGCCAGCAGGGCCTGGGTATAGGGGTGCAGGGGCCGACTGAACAGCGAGGCCGTGGGGGCTACTTCCATCACCCGCCCCAGGTACAACACCACCACGCGGTCACACAGGTATTCCACCACATCCAGGTCATGCGAAATGAACAGCATGGTCAGCGACAGGCGATCCCGCAGGTCACACAGCAAATTCACCACCTGGGACTGGATGGACACATCCAATGCAGACAGCGGCTCGTCGGCAACGATAAATTCTGGCTCTACGGCCAGCGCACGTGCCACACCAATACGCTGGCGCTGCCCCCCCGAGAATTCATGCGGATAACGGCTCGCGTGTTCGGGCCGCAGGCCCACCAGCGCCAGCAACTCGGCGATGCGCTGGTCGCGAGCTGCCTTGCCTTTGGCGAGGCCATGTATATGCAGAGCCTCGCCCAAAATGTCCTTGATGCGCATCTTGGGGTTGAGCGACGCATACGGATCCTGAAAAATCATTTGCAGCTTGCTGCGTAATGCACGCATGCGGCTGCCCGAGGCCTGGCCCAAGTCTTCGCCCCGGTACAACACCTGGCCAGACGTGGCATCAATCAAGCGCAACAAAGACCGGCCAATGGTGCTTTTGCCAGAGCCAGATTCACCCACCAGGCCCAGGGTTTCGCCCTGCGCGATAACAAACGACACATCCGTGACAGCACGTACCGGTTTGGCAGACGAGCCAAAGTTTTTGTGCAAGCCTATGACTTCAATCAGTGGCTGGGTTGGTGCAGTTTCATGCAGCGTCATGCGGCCTCCTGACGGGCGACATTCACGACTTGGGCGGGTGGCAGGATGCAGCGTGTGTTACGGCCATCGTCATCCAGTCTGAGCGCAGGCATGGCGTCACGGCAGGTGGCCAGGGCATGGTCACAACGTGGCTCGAACGCACAACCTGGTGGCGGTGCCAGCGGGCTGGATACCTGACCGCGAATCGCATACAGGCGGCGTTTGCCATCTACCAGCATCGCACGCCTGCGCTGCTGGCTCGGCAAACAGGCCAGCAGGCCCTGGGTGTAAGGATGTTGTGGCTGCGCAAACAGCGGATGCACAGCAGCGGCTTCCACAATACGCCCGGCATACATCACCGCCACATCGTCCGCATGGTGGGCCACCACGCCCAGGTTGTGGGTGATGAACAGGATGCTCATGCCGGTCTCGGCTTGCAGGCGGCGCATCAGCTCCAGAATCTGTGCCTGAATCGTCACATCCAGCGCTGTGGTGGGTTCATCGGCAATCAGCAGCTTGGGGTCACAGGCCATGGCCAGCGCAATCATCACGCGCTGGCGCATGCCGCCTGAGAGCTGGTGCGGGTACTCCTTGATGCGCTGCGCTGCTGCCGGAATTTCCACCAGCTCCAGCATACGCAAGGCCTGCGCCATGGCCGAGGCGGCGTCCATTTTTTTGTGCAGGCGCAGCGACTCGGCAATTTGTTCGCCTATCGTGAACACCGGGTTCAGCGAGGTCATGGGCTCCTGAAAAATCATCGCGATCTCATTGCCGCGAATGGCCCGCATCTGGGGCTCGGGAATTTGCAGCAAGTCCAGCGTTTGCCCTGCGCTGTTGGTGTACAGCGCCTGACCCGTGACCCGTGTGGTGGCAGTACGTGGCAACAAACGCATCAAGGTGAGGCTGGTGACTGATTTGCCCGAACCCGACTCGCCCACCAGCGCGGTGGTTTTGCCGGGGCGGATACTGAAGCTCACGTCGGCCACCGACTGGATCACACCTTCGTCGGTATGGAATGAGGT